>NZ_RZSV01000060.1:0-28723 GCF_004023205.1 Mesorhizobium sp. M1A.F.Ca.IN.020.03.2.1
GGTTCGGCCTCGCTCGGCGAATTGCTGAAGCAGGCGCAGCGCAATCTCAACGCGCCCTGGCTCGGCATCTCCGGCTTCATCGTGATTTCGCTGATGCTGTCGCTGCTGGTCTTCATCGGCGAGGCGACGCGCGATGCCTTCGATCCGCGCAAGACGTTCAAATGAGCGAGCCTCTGCTTTCCGTCCGCGATTTGAGTGTCGCCTTCGCGCAAGGCGGCACGCAATCGATCGCCGTCGACCACGTCTCCTTCGACATCGGCAAGGGCGAGACGGTCGCGCTGGTCGGCGAATCCGGATCCGGCAAATCGGTCTCCGCGCTGTCGGTGCTGAAGCTGTTGCCCTATCCGTCGGCCAGCCACCCCTCGGGAAAGATCCTGTTCCACGGCGCCGACCTGCTCCACGCCAACGAAAGGACGCTGCGCGGCGTGCGCGGCAACAAGATCACCATGATCTTCCAGGAGCCGATGACCTCGCTCAATCCGCTGCACACGATCGAGCAGCAGATCGTCGAGGTGCTGAAGCTGCATCAGGGGCTGGGCGATCGCCAGGCCCACGCTCGCACGTTGGAGCTGCTCACCGAGGTCGGCATACGCGACCCGCAGAAGCGGCTCGATGCCTATCCGCACCAGCTCTCCGGCGGCCAGCGCCAGCGCGTCATGATCGCCATGGCCTTGGCCAACGAGCCGGAACTCTTGATCGCCGACGAGCCGACGACGGCGCTCGACGTGACCGTGCAGGCGCAGATCCTCGAACTGCTCGCCGGCCTGAAAAGCCGCAAGCGCATGTCGATGCTATTCATCACCCATGACCTCGGCATCGTCAGAAAGATCGCCGACCGCGTCTGCGTCATGACGAAGGGCAAAATAGTCGAGACCGGGCCGACCAAGGAGATCTTCGCCAACCCGCAACACGCCTATACCAAGCACCTCTTGGCCGCCGAGCCGAAGGGCAAACCGCCGGCGGCGAATGCCGATGCCACGGCGGTGATGACCG
This sequence comes from Mesorhizobium sp. M1A.F.Ca.IN.020.03.2.1, assembly GCF_004023205.1. Taxonomy (NCBI): domain Bacteria; kingdom Pseudomonadati; phylum Pseudomonadota; class Alphaproteobacteria; order Hyphomicrobiales; family Phyllobacteriaceae; genus Mesorhizobium; species Mesorhizobium sp. M1A.F.Ca.IN.020.03.2.1. The sequence continues at coordinate 994 of NZ_RZSV01000060.1, forward strand.
GCAAGGACATCAAGGTCTGGTTCCCGATCAAGCGGGGCTTCTTCCGCCGCACCGTCGACCATGTGAAGGCGGTGGACGGCATCGACGTTACAGTGCGCGCCGGCCAGACGCTCGGCGTGGTCGGTGAATCCGGCTCCGGCAAGACGACGCTCGGCCTGGCGCTTGCGCGGATGATCTCGTCCACGGGCGCGATCAACTTCAACGGGCGCGACATCAACCAGCTTTCCTTCAGCGCCATGCGGCCGCTGCGGCGCGAGCTGCAGATCGTCTTCCAGGACCCGTTCGGATCCTTGAGCCCGCGCATGTCGGTCGCGGAGATCATTGAGGAAGGGCTGAAGATCCACGCGCCGAAACTCTCGCCCGATGAGCGCGACGACAAGGTCGTCGAGGTGTTGAAGGAAGTCGGTCTCGACCCGGAGACGCGTCACCGCTATCCGCATGAATTCTCGGGCGGCCAGCGCCAGCGTGTCGCGATCGCCCGCGCCATGGTGCTCAACCCGCGCTTCGTCATGCTCGACGAGCCGACCTCGGCGCTCGACATGAGCGTGCAGGCGCAGGTGGTCGATCTGTTGCGCAACCTGCAGGCCAGGCACAACCTCGCTTATCTCTTCATCAGCCACGACCTGAAGGTCATCCGCGCCCTTGCCAATGACGTGATCGTCATGCGCAATGGTCAGATCGTCGAAGCCGGGCCGTCCGAACAGATTTTCGACCGCCCGCAAACCGACTATACGAGGGCGCTGATCTCGGCCGCGTTCCGGATCGAAACGGCACCGACCGGGGTCGTCAGCGAGTAGGCTGGAAATACAGGAAAGACACTCCACGAATGGAAAAAGGCAAAGTTCTGCTTGCCCTCACCGGCTTTCACCCGCAGCGCTGGCGCGAACTGCTCGCGGCCGAGCGCGAGGTGGTGCTGGAGCCCGATGGTCCGAGCGATCCCTCGATCGCTTATGCAGTGGTGTGGAAGCAGAAACCGAATCTGTTGTCGTCGCTGCCCAATTTGCGCGCCATCTTCTCGATCGGCGCAGGCGTCGACCATATCTTCGCCGACCCCGGCCTGCCCGAGGTGCCGATCGTCCGGGTCGTTGCCGACAATCTCACGCAATACATGACCGAGTATGTCGTCTGGCGCGTGCTCGACCACCATCGTCAGGGCATGCTCTACCGAGCGCAACAGCAGAAGAAGACCTGGCACGAGCCGCCGCAACGCCCGGCCGGCGACATCTCGGTCGGCATCATGGGTCTCGGCAACCTTGGCCGCGCCGCGGCATCGGTGCTTTTGGCGCTAGGCTTCGCCGTGAACGGCTGGTCGCGCACCGAGCACCCTATGCAGGGGGTCTCGACCTATTCCGGCGAAGGCGGGCTGATCCCCTTCCTCAACGCCACCGACATCCTGGTGGTGCTGTTGCCGCTGACGCCGCGCACGCAAGGCATCGTCAATTACGCCGTTCTGAAGGAATTGCGCAAACGCAACGGCCTCGGCGGCTCGGTGCTGATCAACGCCGGGCGCGGGCGGCTGCAGAAGGATGCCGACATCCTGCGCGCGCTGGACGACGGCACGCTGAAGGAAGCGAGCCTCGACGTGTTCGAGGTCGAGCCGCTGCCGAAGACGAGCCCGTTGTGGAGCCATCCGAAAGTGTTCGTGACGCCGCATGCGGCGGCGACCTCGGACCCGGCCCATCTGGTGCCGATCATGCTTCGGCAGATGGCCGCCTTCGAGCGCGGCGAAAAGCTCGAAAACGTCGTCGATCGCGAAGCGGGTTACTGAGCAGACGCCGGCTTCGAGCCCGGCAGCGCGAACTTGTCCTTCTTCTTCGGCTTGCCGCAATCGCGCCGTTCGATCGAACGGTTCATGGCGTCGATCTCGCCGCTCGCCTTGTCGCTGTCGCGCTGCGCCCTGGAGCGCATGTCCGGCGTAAACGGGCCAAAACCCATCGCCGGATTGGAGAAAGCCGGTTTTGCGGTGACCGGCAGATTGTATTGCTGCGCCAGCGCGTTGCGATTGGCTAGCAGCTGGTCGCAGGGCACGCTGTCATATTGCAGCGAGGATTGGACGTTTTCGTCCTGGCGCTCCGCCATCGAAGTGCCGCCAACGCAGCCGGCCGTCATCAGGCAAGATGCCAACACAGCCATGGTCCAGCGCATGGTAATTCTCCGTGCCGTATCGCCACGCCCTAAGCCGACACGCGATTCGGGCTTTTTCGCGAGCAGCCGTCGCCCTCATTCCGCCGGCTTGCGACGGGCTATCACCGCAAGGCCTCCTACTGGCTCGCCGCGGTCATGCCGGATGGTCGTGCTTTCCAGCGACAGGATCGCAAACCCGCTGTCGGCGAGAACGCGCCGCACATAGGCGTCGGAATGCGCGTAGCGCCGCGAGGGCAGCAATGCAAAGGCATCGCCACCGGCAAGTGTCTCGACCGAGAACGCAAAGAGGCCTTCATCGACCAGACTGTTGGCAACTGCTCCAACAATGCGTTCGAGCGCCCCGACATAGATGAACACGTCGGCGGCGACCACGAGGTCGGCTTTCGAGCCAGGTCGAGAGAAATGCTGGAGATCGGACTTGGAGAGCTTGTCGTAGATGCCTTTGGCGCGCGCCTTCCGCAACATGCTGCTCGAAATGTCATAGCCTTCCAGCCGGTCAACGATCGGGCGCAGCCTTTCGCCCATCAGGCCGGTGCCGCAGCCGAGGTCGAGCGCCAGCCGGAACCGGCCCGGGCTCGCCGCGCGAATGGCGCGATCGAGAAACTCTGGCATTCGATAACCGAGTTTCCCGACCAGCGATTGCTCGAAATTGTCGGCATAGTGATCGAACAGGGTCTCGACGAAAGCACTGGGCGGAGCCGCTGCCACCGGCGCATGGCCGATCAGCTGCAGCTTGAGCGCGGAACCCAGCCGGTCCGCGGGATCGAGCTTCAAGGCCATCGCCCATGCCTGGGCTGCCTGGTCGGGAAAACGTGCGGCCTCCTGCATCTCGCCGAGCCGGAACCAGCCCGCCGCCCATTGCGGCGCCAGCTCCAGCGCGCCAAGCAAAAGCTCCGCCGCCTGCGCAGGCTCGCCGGAGGCCAGCAGCATCTCGGCAAAGTCGGCGCGACGGTCGGCGGTCAAATAGCCGGACGAAGCCTGAAGTGGTTTCATGGTTCCATTGGTCCCGCCGGTGTGCGAACCGGCGGCCGGCTGTAGGACGAGTCAGCAGTCTGTTGCAAGAAGCTTCCCGCGTCGAATTTAGCCACTATGTTCAAGGCCATGCGCGCCAGCGACCTGCTCAAGCCACGACCCGAAGGGCTCTACTGTCCGCCAGGCGATTTCTTCATCGATCCGGTGCGGCCGGTCAGCCGCGCACTGATCACGCACGGCCATTCCGATCATGCGCGCTCAGGCCACCGCTCGGTGCTTGCCACACAGCAAACGCTCGACATCATGGGCCTGCGCTATGGCGAGGATTTCGCCGAAACCACGCAGGCAGCAACTGTCGGCGAGACGATCGATATCAACGGCGTCTCCGTCACTTTCCATCCGGCCGGACATGTGCTGGGTTCGGCGCAGATCGTCGTCGAGCATCAGGGCCTGCGCATCGTCGCCTCCGGCGACTACAAGCGCCAGAAAGACGCTACCTGCCTGCCGTTCGAGCCGGTGCCTTGCGATGTCTTCATCACCGAGGCGACCTTCGGACTGCCGGTGTTCCGGCACCCGCCGGACCATGAGGAGATCGCGCGCCTGCTCAAATCGGCGACGCAATTTCCCGAGCGTTCGCACCTGATCGGCGCCTATGCGCTCGGCAAGGCGCAGCGCGTCATGCGGCTGCTGCGCGAGGCCGGTTACGACAGGCCGATCTATATCCATGGCGCGCTGGCCAAGCTCAGCGAGTATTACCAGAGCCAGGGCATCGATCTGGGGCAGATCGAACCGGCGACGGTGGAAAGCGGCGGCAAGGCCGATTTCGAAGGCGCCATTGTCGTCGGGCCGCCGGCCGCGTTCGCCGACCGCTGGGCGCGGCGCTTCCCCGACCCGATCGCCTGCTTCGCTTCAGGTTGGATGCGCATCCGTCAGCGCGCCAAGCAGGGCGGCGTCGAGCTGCCGCTGATCATTTCCGACCATGCCGACTGGGACGAGCTCATCGCCACGATCAAGGAAACCGGCGCCGAGGAGATCTGGGTGACGCATGGCCGCGAGGAAGCGCTGGTGCGCTGGTGCGAGCTGGAGGGCATCGCCGCGCGGCCGCTGCATCTTGTTGGCTACGAGGACGAGGGCGATTGATGGAACAGTGTTCGCCAATCGCCGCCGCCGAGTTCTACGGCGCCCCCCTCTGTCCTGCCGGACATCTCTCCCTCAAGGGGGGAGATTGGCAGTTTCAGCGCCGACGCATCTCCCGCGACGCGAGAGATTGGCGAAAGCCGGCGCGGCATCTGATTTCCCCCCTTGAGGGGGAGATGGCCGGCAGGACAGAGGGGGGCGCCTTGCGCCTGCTCTCGCGATTGGCATGGCGCAACCAACGATGAACCGCTTCGCCGAGCTCCTCGACCGGCTGGTGCTGACGCCTTCGCGCAACGGCAAGCTGACGCTGCTCACCGACTATTTCCGCAGCGTCGAGGATCCCGACCGCGGGCTGGCGCTGGCGGCGATCACCGGCGATCTGTCGATCGCGGCGGTGAAGCCGGCGATGCTGCGCGCGCTGGTGGTCGAGCGCATGGACCCCGTGCTGTTCGGCTATTCCTACGATTATGTTGGCGATCTCGCCGAGACGGTGTCGCTGGTCTGGCCGCAGCCGGCCGGCCACATACCGAACCACGCGCCAACGCTCGCCGAAGTGGTCGGCAAGCTGCAGGCGGCGAGCCGCTCCGACGGGCCGCAGGTGCTCGCTAGGCTTCTCGACAGCGCCAGCATCTCTGCGCGCTTCGCCATCATCAAGCTGGTTACCGGCGGGTTGCGCATCGGCGTGTCGGCGCGGCTTGCCAAGCAGGCGTTGGCCGATCTCGGCCAAGTCGATGTCGTCGAGATCGAGGAGCTCTGGCACGGGCTGACGCCTCCCTACACGGCGCTCTTTGCGTGGCTGGAAGGCCGGGCGGAAAAACCGAGGAGCGCCGCGCTCGCATTGTTCCGGCCGGTGATGCTGTCCAATGCGGTCGACGACGGCGATTTGGAGAAGCTCGAACCGGCCGATTATGCGGCGGAGTGGAAGTGGGACGGCATCCGCGTCCAGGCGGTGTGCGAGGGCGGCATCCGCCGGCTCTATTCGCGCACCGGCGACGATGTTTCCGGCGCCTTCCCGGACCTCGCCGCGACGATGGATTTCGAGGCGGCGCTCGACGGCGAATTGCTGGTCGGCGACCCGCGCGAGGCGACCGGAACCTTCTCCGACCTGCAGCAGCGGCTGAACCGCAAGAGCGTCTCGCCAAAAATCCAGCAGCAATATCCGGCCTTCATGCGCTGCTACGACGCGCTGCAAATCAACGGCGAGGATTTGCGCAGCCTCCCCTTCGCCGAGCGCCGCACCCGGCTCGGAGCCTTCGTCCAGACGCTCGATGCCAGCCGCTTCGACCTTTCGCCGCTGGTCGAATTTTCGGATTGGGAGACGCTGGAGCGGCTGCGCCAGGCGCCGCCGCATCCGATCATCGAAGGGGTGATGCTGAAGCGCTGGGATTCGCCCTATCTTGCCGGCCGCCCGAAAGGCCCCTGGTTCAAGTGGAAGCGCGATCCGCACACGATCGACGCGGTGCTGATGTATGCGCAGCGCGGCCACGGCAAGCGATCGAGCTTCTATTCCGACTACACTTTCGGGGTCTGGTCAGGCCCGGAGGGATCGGAAGAGCTGGTGCCGGTCGGCAAGGCCTATTTCGGCTTCACCGACGAGGAGCTGCGGCAAATCGACAAATATGTGCGCGACCATACGATCGAGCGGTTCGGGCCGGTGCGCTCGGTGCGCGCCGATCGCAAGAATGGGCTGGTGCTGGAAGTGGCCTTCGAAGGGCTCAACCGCTCGACGCGCCATAAATCTGGCGTCGCGATGCGCTTTCCGCGCATCTCACGGTTGCGCTGGGACAAGCCCTCCGCCGAGGCCGACCGGATCGAGACGCTGCAAGCGTTGCTCGACAGCTAGAAATCTGCCGACGCTTCACCCCACCCGGCGCTTCGCGCCGACCTTCCCATCAAGGGGAGGTCGGTCGCATCCCTGGAGATAGCCCCTCGCTGCCGATGCCGAGGTCACTCCGCGATCGATACGCGGATCTCGTAGATGTCGACGGACTTGCCCTGCTTGTCGAAGTCGGAGTTGACGGCGATGGTGCCGGCCGCACCCGGGTGCTTGTTCGGGAACTGCACGTCGAACAGGTATTCGTTGCGCTCGTCGCCAACGGCATAGCGCTTGCGGCCGCAATCGCCGAGCTCGCCGAAATTGCAGTCGACCGAGATCTGCGTCTCCTTGCCTTCTTCCGAGCGGGCGATGATGTCGAACATGGCATGCTTGCCGGCGAGCTTTTCCAGCACGCCCTGGCCGACATCGAAGGCGATGGCCGAGCCGGATGCGCCCGAGCGGACGCGCAGGAACTGACCGGTGTCGTCCTTCATGACATCGGCGGCGGCGTCGGACGGTGTGCTGACATGGGTCGGATCGCTGGGCGAGAAGACGTTGATCCAGTTCTTCGACTGATCCGCCTCGCCGGGCTTCTGCGGCGAGCCGGTTTCGGCTGGCTGCGAGGAGTCTTCGTCTTCCAGCGTCGGGGTCGGCTCGGGCGGACCGGTGTTGAGTTCAGCCGCCGTCTTGAAGACGCCGGTCTGCTTGGCGAAATAGAGGCCGATGCCGGCAGCCGCCAGCAGCGTCGCCGCGACAAAGATGGCGGTGAGCGGCAGGCGCCGGCCACGGATACGCCGTTCATCGCGATCCGGCGCCACTTCGGCGCCGTTGCCGATGGACGCTCCGGGAGAGTCATCAAGCGTCGGCGCGTTCGGAAGCGCCTCGTCCGGCATGATGTCGGGCACGCGGGGCAGCACGCGCGAGCGCGGCGCATCCGATGTGTCGGGCTGCACCGGACCGTCGACGGTAATCGACGGCGACGGTGCCCCCTGGTCGGGGCCCCGCGGGGCATCCACCGGCGGCGCGGGAGACTGGCTCGGCGTGTCGACCGCCGGCCCCGGCGCGGCGTTGCCGACGAATGGACCGCTGTCCAGCGGAAGCGTCACGTCAGGAACGACCTGGACAGCCGGCAGGAATTCGGATTCGATCTCGGTGATCTTGGCCTGCACCGCCTTGCGGCGGTTGATGGCGGCTTCCACCGTCACGTTGGGGTTGGCCTGCAGCACGCGATCGAGCGCGGCAAAGGCCGAGCGATAGACCTTCTCGCGAAACGCCCGGTCCTCGGGATTGCCTTTCTCGAAGGCGTTCCGGATCGCTTTCTCGATGGGGTCCAAGCGAGCTCCCTCTGCGCGTTCGCTCACAGTTATCGATCGTTAGCCGCAGGCGACCAGTCAATCAACGGGCGGGCGGCTGCCTTGCCGACGCATCCAATGCCCATTTCGGCGTTTTTTGTTGAAGAATCAACATTTTTGTCGCCGCCGCCGGATCGGCCTGCAACGGAATCGGACGCCTGCCGGCGCGGGCCCGCAAGCCGTGCTGGCGCGGCGCTTAAGGCTGACGCGCAGCGGCAAGCGACGGAATTGCCGCGCATGAGCGCAGGATTTCGCCGCCAGCCATCTTGAATTAGCTGGCGGTTGAGTCTATCAACCGGCGCATCTTGGAAGCCCAGCGGCTTCCCGGGCCGCTTTAGCTCAGTTGGTAGAGCACATCATTCGTAATGATGGGGTCGCGTGTTCGAGTCACGCAAGCGGCACCAACCAATCCTATGATTTCACTAGAGAAATTTTCGAAATTGAGCGTTAAAAGCTTCGCCTTTAAGCCGAAAAAGGTAACAGGGCAGGTAACAAAATTTCTCTGTAGGTAAGGATCGGGGTAACTATCATAGCGCAGCGGGCGCGAGACAAAATGCTGGCAGCGGACATTTTTCGAATCGAGCGACCGCGCGGAAGTGGTGCTGGCAAAGCAGTAAGCCGGCAAGCTCGTTGAGAAGATGCGTCACTGGACTTCGCAAATGTCGCCTAACCTGTCCCAACAGTTGGAGGCGGAAGTCAGCATTGCCCCCATTTCAGCCATTGACCCGAGCGCAGACGCTACCTGAAGGCAGCATGGCTGGAAGAGGTGGCGTGACAGGAGTGGCGGTCAAGCAAAGGTCACGCTCCGATCGTACTCTTCAATGCCTGCACTGTCCGCCCTATTAATTAAAGTTCGTCATTTGAACTGCGCTGGACTGTGAGCTAGTGATCAGCGGCGCGGAATCCGATTTACATTAAGCGGGAATAATCAATGCGGTGGGCTAAGATTGATCACTGACTTCCATGCAAAGTACCTAGCTCACGAACTGACAAAACGGTGCCCGCCCGACAGCTCGGAGCGCCTGGCGGGAGCTGTGGCCAGCGCTCAGGTCGATCTCAATCCCCATCAGGTCGATGCCGCGCTCTTCGCTTTCGCATCGCCCCTATCAAAGGGCGCGTTGCTCGCCGATGAAGTCGGTCTCGGGAAGACAATTGAAGCCGGATTGGTCATCTCTCAGCGATGGGCCGAGCGGAAGAGGCGTATCCTGGTCATTGCGCCCTCAAACCTCCGCAAACAATGGCACCAAGAACTGAGTGAGAAGTTTTTGCTCCCCGGCGTAATCCTGGAGTCTAAGTCTTACAACCAGTCCATTCGAGATGGAGCTCTTCAGCCTTTCGAAGCCCAAAATGCTATCGTGATCTGCTCATATCAGTTTGCGCGCTCCAAGGCGTCGGACGTGCATCGGGTTCCTTGGGATCTTGTCGTGATCGACGAGGCACACAGACTTAGAAATGTCTACAAGCCATCGAATGTTATTGCGAATACGCTGAAAAATGCACTCGCTCAGAAAAACAAGTTGCTACTGACGGCAACGCCGCTCCAGAACTCGCTCTTGGAGTTGTATGGGCTCGTCAGCTTCATTGATGAGCACGCTTTCGGCGATGTAAAAAGTTTCCGCGAGCAATTTGCCAATCCGGGTGACAAACGCAACTTCGAGGCGCTGAAGGAGCGTCTAAAGCCCATTTGTCACCGCACTCTTCGGCGCCAGGTGACCGCATACATCCCCTACACGCGCCGTCTTCCCTTGGTCGAGGAGTTCACGCCAGCCGACGGCGAGGACCGCCTCTATCAGCTCGTCACCGAGTATCTGCAGCGTGACAATCTGCAGGCCCTCCCATCTGGACAACGTTCGTTGATGACGCTTGTTTTGCGGAAGCTCCTAGCCTCCTCGACGTTTGCGATCGCCGGCGCCCTAGACTCCATTTCGCAGAGGCTGAGGGCAAAGTTGGACACTCATCCTGCTGGAACACCTTTGGATGAGCTTACCGAGGACTTCGAGGCGCTCGAAGCGACAGCGGAGGAATGGCCCGAGGATGCGGACGAAGAACCACTGACGGACGCCGACCGCGAAGCCATCGAGGCCGAAATTGCGGACCTCGAATCCTTCGCGAAACTAGCGACCTCGATAGAGCATAACGCCAAGGGCAAGGCTCTGCTGAAGGCTTTGGACGTGGCCTTCGGAAAAGCGCACGAACTTGGCGGCGCTGAGAAGGCGATCATCTTCACCGAGTCCCGCCGGACCCAAGAATACCTTCAGCGGGTTCTCGCCAGCAGTCCATATGCGGGCGGCATCGTCTTGTTCAACGGCACGAATACCGATCCATTGTCGCGTGAGATCTACGCCCGCTGGATCGAGAGACACGTCGGATCGGATCGTGTCACGGGATCGAGAACCGCAGACATGAGGTCTGCGCTGGTCGACTACTTCCGTGACGAAGGTCAGATCATGATCGCGACGGAGGCCGGCGCCGAAGGCATCAATCTGCAATTCTGCTCGCTCGTCGTGAATTACGACCTGCCGTGGAATCCGCAGCGCGTGGAGCAGCGAATCGGTCGCTGCCATCGATACGGCCAGAAACACGACGTCGTGGTCGTAAACTTCATCAATCGCAAGAACGAAGCGGATCAGCGGGTCTATCAGCTTCTCTCAGAGAAGTTTCGGCTCTTCGAAGGTGTGTTCGGCGCCAGCGACGAGGTCTTGGGCGCGATAGAGTCCGGCGTCGATTTCGAGAAGAGAATTGCCGGCATATACCAGGAGTGCCGTCAACCCGAACAAATCCGTGCAGCCTTCGACCAGCTGCAATTGGAGCTAAGCCTCGAAATTGATGCGGCGATGAACCAGACGCGGCAGAAACTCCTGGAAAAGTTCGATGATGAGGTCCGGGAGAAGCTCCGAATCCGAGACGAGGACGCGAAGGTTCATCTCGATCGCTATGAGCAGTGGTTGATGCGCCTGACGCACCATGAGCTGGACGGGTTGGCGACGTTCCACAACAACTCGTCGTTCACCTTACCTGCTCGGCCAGGGTGGGCGAATGGCGCCATTCCACCCGGGCTTTACGAGTTGCCGCGACGGTCTGGCGAGGCACACACATATCGGCTCAATCATCCCCTCGGCGAAGCCGTTGTCGCGCGCGCAAAGGAGCGCCCGCTCGCTCCGGCAGAGGTTCATTTCGACTATGCCAACCACTCCGGAAAAATCAGCATTTTGGAGCCGTTTATCGGCAACGCCGGCTGGCTGGTCGCATCCCTGATGACGGTCGAGGCTCTCGACGAGGCGGAGGACCACATCCTCCTGTCAGGGATCACCGACGAAGGAGATTTACTGGCCCGCGAAGTCTGCGATCGCCTCCTTACGATTCATGGGACGCGCGGACAGGATGTCAGCCCCGACCCAGGGGTCATGCCGCGTCTCGAAAAGTCCTTGAGCGAAAGCCAGGCACTGATCCGGCGAGCCGTATCGGAGCGAAATGCCCGTTTCTTCGAGGCCGAAGCCGATAAACTCGACGGCTGGGCAGACGACCTCAAAGTTGGGCTGGAGCGCGAGATCAAGGAAATCGACAGGCTCATCAAGGAAGCCCGTCGGGCTGCGACGACCGCTCTGACCCTCGAAGAAAAGCTCATGGGGCAGAAACAGATCAAAACGCTCGAAGCGGCGCGCAATCAGAAGCGGCGCTCGCTCTTCGACGCGCAGGACCAGGTTGACCGGCAGCGCGCCGAACTGATCGCCCAGATCGAGTCCAAACTCGAACAGAAGGTCGAGGTTGGGCCCCTTTTTGCCATTCGTTGGAGGATAGTATGAGCCTGAGCGATGCCCATCGGGGCTTGTTGGAAACCGTGTTGCGCGCGGATTATGTCGCGCACTTGCCCAATCTTCTGCAGCCGAAGGGACAACAGCAGGATGCGGTAAAGAACCTCTCACGAGCACTCGCGGCATTTGCCGCGTCTGCTCTTTGTGACGTTGCCCCCAAAGAAGCGGCGGAAGCCGTGGTAGATGACTATGACGACTTCGGCGTCGATGCGATTTACTACCACGCCCCAAGCGAAACACTCTATCTCGTGCAAGGCAAGCTGAAGGCTGGCACACTGTTCAGTCAAGACGAGGCGAACGCGTTCGTGCAAGGCGTGCGTAAACTCATCGCGCAAGACTTCTCGGGATTCAACAACCACGTCGCAAACCGGCGCGTCGCGATCGAGGATGCGATCGAAAGTTGTTCGCGGATCCAGCTTGTGATCGTACACGTCGGAGCAGGTTTAAGCCACCACGCTTCGGTGGCGTTACAGCAGCTCTTGGAAGACCCGTCGCACGGAGAGGAGCGTTTCGCACCTGCGATCGTCAATTTCGATGCCGGTAGGATCGTCGACCAGCTTCAAGAAGCGAAAGCATACCCGAGGGTGGATGCGACAATTGTACTTCAAGCTCCGGGATGCCGCAGCGAGGTGCGTAAGACCTACATTGGCTTCATCGCCGTTGACGATCTCGTCAAGCTTCATCAGACGCACGGCAAAGCGCTCTATGCGAAGAATATCAGACAGCATCTTGGGTTGAACACGGATGCGAACACCGCCATTCGTAACACTCTTGGAACGACGCCGGAGCAATTCGAGCATCTCAACAATGGCGTTACGATTCTTGCGGACAAGATTGATCCGAAAGATAACAGGAAAGCGGGAAAGCGCCTGAAGTTGACTGGAATGTCCATTATCAATGGGGCGCAAACTGTGGCTTCATCAGCCTCGTTTGTAGGGAGTAATCCTTCCTCTTCAATTTCAACTGCGTTCGTGCATGCAACGGTGATCCAAGCAGACCAGGACGCCGAATTCAGCAAGCGCGTCACCAAGGCACGAAATCTTCAAAACCCCGTAACGGCTCAAAACTTTGCTGCGCTAGACGACCAGCAGGAGCGCCTTCGCCGCGAACTCGCGGTCCTTGGCTATCACTACATCTATAAGCCTGAGGGGCTCGATGGTGGAGCCGATCCGAAACGCATTCGGATCGAGGAGGCGGCACAAGCGCTCGCCCTTGTCCAGTTAGACCCGCGGTTCCCTGTATATCTAAAGAAGGAGCCCGGTCAGCTTCTTCTGGTCGAGGGCGCGCCCTACAAGGCGTTGTTCACAGGCGACCTGGCCTCCTACCGTCTAGTGAATGCGGTGCTATTCTCTCGGTATGTCCACACGCGCATGGTGATGGAGGCATCAGCAAAAGGGGCAGGGTACGAGAAATTGACCTATAAGCACGGCGGGTTCGCCTTGGGCTTCATACTCGCAAAGCGCCTCGAAAAGGTGTTGAGCGCCGCAGCAATAATCGACCCGGCCAAATTGAGGGCGGAGCTATCTGCGCCTTTTGACGAGGCCCGGCAAAGCCTCTGGGATCAGGTTTCCGCACGGACGGCGTACAAGGGTCCGCTGGCTTTGCTACGCACTCTAGGTGAGACAATCTCAATTCTTCGCGACTCGATGATTGTGCACTACGGTCTCACAGGCGATGCGGCAATCGCACCACTTCAAGCCAGGGTCGTCGCGGGCGACCCGTACCCCCAAAAACCGCTGTTCGACTATCTGTCGGCAAAGGCGCCGCAGATCGGAAATGTCACATGATCAGAAAACAAAAGCTCGAACTGACCTGGGTGGGCAAAGAGAACCGGCCTCGGCTGGAGCCGCGCATTCTGCTGGAAGATCCGGAAAAGTCGTATCATGCCAGACACCGCGTGAGCGACGACGACATTTTCGATAATCGCTTGATCTTCGGCGACAATCTCTTGGCGCTGAAGGCGCTGGAGCAAGAATTTGCCGGCAAGGTAAAGTGCGTTTTCATTGATCCTCCGTACAATACCGGTAGCGCCTTCGAGCATTATGACGACGGGGTAGAGCATTCGATTTGGCTCGGCCTCATGCGTGATCGCCTGGAAATCATTTGGCGTATGCTGGCCGAGAATGGATCATTATGGGTTACGCTTGACGACAATGAGTCCCACTACTTTAAAGTGATGGCTGACGAGATATTTGGTCGCCGAAATTACGTTACAAGCGTGGTTTGGGAAAAGGACAAGGGACGGCGAAGCGACACTATTTTTTCGTCGGCACACGATTATATTTTGATTTACGCAAAGAACCCCGCCATTTGGGCGGGCAGCAGAAATCTTCTTGAAAGAACCGCAGATCAGGTTTCGAGGTACCGAAATCCAGACAATGATCCTCGTGGACCATGGTTGCAGGGCGATAATGGCACAGCAAAGAGCTCCAGCGAAGGTTCTCGTTGGCCGATAACGCTGCCATCCGGACGAGCTGTCGTGCCTCCACCAAGCCGCGGTTGGAGCTTCTCACGAGAAACATTCGAGACAGCTCGCCGAGAGGGGCGTGTTTACTTTGGCGCCAACGGCGACGGAATGCCGATTATCAAGCGATACCTCAGCGACGTTCAGGGTGGCGTGGTGCCTCGCACTTGGTGGCCCGCGGATGAGGCTGGGCATAATCAGGAAGCAAAGCGCGATCACCTCAATAAACTACTCAGAGGAATTGAGCCGTTTCCTACACCTAAGCCTGAAAGGTTGTTACATCGTATTTTGACAATCGCGACGAACCCCGGCGATCTCGTTCTCGATTCTTTTGCAGGCTCCGGTACCACCGGCGCAGTCGCGCACAAGATGGGGCGACGCTGGATCATGGTCGAATTGGGGGAGCACTGCGACACGCACATCATCCCCCGTCTGAAGAAGGTCATCGACGGTGAGGATGAGGGCGGGGTGACCGAGGCGGCCGACTGGCAGGGCGGCGGTGGGTTCCGCTACTTCAAGCTTGCCCCGACGCTTCTCGAAAAGGACAAATGGAGCCGCGAGGTCATCAGCAAGGCCTACAACGCCGAAATGCTGGCCGAGGCTTTGTGCAAGATCGAGGGCTTCACCTATGCCCCAAGCGATAGCGTCTATTGGCAACACGGCACCTCCACCGAGCGTGACTTCATCTATGTGACGACGCAAACGCTTTCGCCGGAACAGCTTGACGCCTTGAGCGAGGAGGTCGGTGAGGGACGCACGCTGCTCGTGCTCTGCGCGGCGTTCCGCGGCAACACGTCTGCCTGGCCCAATCTGACCGTGAAGAAGATCCCGAACCACATCCGCGAGCGCTGCGAATGGGGCCATGACGACTACAGCCTTAATGTCGAGAACCTGCCGAAAGCGCCGCCCGCGCCAAAGGCGGCCGACACGACTCTGTCCCGTTCCGCCTCCCAGCCGGGCCTGTTCGATCTCGCGGGAGACGACCAATGAACCGTCATGTCAACGCCATCGCCGGCCGTCTCAGCCTCCGCGCTCCGCAGCGGCAATCTCTCGAAATTCTCGATCGCGTCACCGAACTGGTGCCGCTGCGAAAGGGCACCGATCTCGAGGCTGCCCTTGCGGCGATTCGAGTTGAATTCCCAAGCGTCACGGATTTCGAACGTGACTTCCCGAGCCTGTGTTTCGCGCTGGCGACCGGCGTTGGCAAGACCCGGCTCATGGGCGCGTTCATAGCCTATCTGCACTTGGCGCACGGCTTGAACAATTTCTTCGTGCTCGCGCCGAACCTGACTATCTATAACAAGCTGATCGCGGATTTCACGCCCAACACGCCGAAATACGTTCTGAAGGGCATCGCTGAATTCGCGATCTCACCGCCGGTCATCACAACCGGCGACAATTTCGAGCGGCAGATTGCCAGCGGCGGCAATCTGTTCCCAGTCACCATCAACATCTTCAACATCTCCAAGATCAACTCCGAAGTGCGGGGTGGCCGCAGCCCGCGCATCCGCAGCTTCAAGGAAGAGATCGGGGACAGCTACTTCGACTACCTCGCGACCCAGACGGACCTCGTCCTGATCATGGATGAATCCCACCGCTACCGAGCGACCGCAGGCGTGCGTGCCATCAACGAGCTGAAACCGGTTATGGGGCTGGAACTGACCGCGACCCCCTTCGTCGAGACGACGCGCGGACCGGCGCCCTTCCAGAACGTGATCTTCGACTATCCGCTCGGCCGCGCCATGGCTGATGGCTTTGTGAAAGAGCCAGCAGTCGTCACTCGCGAGAACTTCGTCGCGACCGATAAATCGCCGGAGCAACTGCAGCAGATCAAACTGAAAGACGGCGTGCGACTGCACGAAAGCGTCAAAGTTGAATTGGAGACCTACGCCCGTCAGGTCGGCGCCCAGATCGTGAAGCCCTTCATGCTGGTGATCGCCCGAGACATTACGCATGCCACGGAGTTGATGGCGCTTATTAAGTCCGAGAAATTCTTCGGTGGTCGCTATGCGGACAAGGTCATTCAGGTCGATTCTAGCGTAAAAGAGGAGGAAACAATCAACAGTCTTCTCCTAGTCGAGAGCCCCGAAGAGCCGACCGAGATCGTCATCCACGTCAATATGCTGAAGGAAGGCTGGGACGTCACCAACCTCTACACGATTGTGCCGTTGCGCGCAGCCAATGCCCGCACTCTGATCGAACAGTCGATCGGACGCGGCTTGCGTCTTCCCTATGGCCGGCGGACGGGTGTCACCGCGGTCGACCGGCTGAACATCGTGGCGCATGACCGCTTCCAAGAGATCGTCGACGAAGCGCGCAAGCCGGACTCGGCCATCCGCCTACAGCAGGTTATCCTCACCGAAGGGCAGTTGCAGCAGAAGACCGTCACGGTCGAGTCTCGGCCTCAACTAGCCGCCAAGCTCGGACTACGCTCCGATACACCGGCGAATGGGACATCCGACTTCGACGAAGCTCCAGCCGAATTTACTCATGAGGAGCAACAGGTCGTTCAGATCGCATACGACGTGATCCGCAAGATGGAAACAGAGCCGTCGCGCCTGCCCAGCGTCGCGCATCTGCAGATGCCTGAGGTGCAGGCGGCGGTTCTGCGCGAAGTGCAAAGCCAGTATCGGCCTCCTCAGTTGGAACTCGATGGGATCGCCAAGCAACCCGATCTGCCGGCCATCGTCGCCAAGACCGTCGACTTGGTCGTGCAGCAGACGATCGACATTCCCCGAATTCTCGTCACCCCCAAGGGCGAGGTGAAGTCCGGTTTCCATCACTTCACGCTCGACCTATCACGCATGCGCTACGAGGTTCCGAATGAAACGCTATGGGCTGCGCATTTGCGTACGGGGCAAGTCGACCGTATCGGCCTCGGTGCCGGCAGCATCGATGAGCAACGGTTAGAGGACTATGTCGTCAGCGGCCTGATCGACTTCGATGACGTGGCCTACGACGCGCATGCCGATCTGCTCTACGATCTCGCGTCACAGGTGGCGAACCACCTGTTGGCGACGCACCCGGAAGACGGGGTTCGCAAAATCTTGCACCTCCACCAGAAGGAGATCGCCCGCTTTGTTCATGCGCAGATGCAGAACCACTTCTGGCAGGACACGGAGGTCGAGTACGAGGTCGTCGTCACTCGTGGCTTCACCGAGCTTCGAAAGAGCGCTTATACGGTGGCGGCCGGAGAGGCGCCGCTCGACTTCCGGCAAGCCCCCGCGGACAAGGCCAACATGGCGCGATACCTGTTCGGCGGCTTTCAGAAGTGCCTGTACCCCACTCAGAAATTCCAGTCGGATGCCGAGCGGAAGCTCGCGGTCATTCTCGATCGCGAGGCGCAGAAGTGGTTCAAGCCAGCGCGTGGGCAGTTTCAACTGTTCTATCGCAGTGGGACGGACCTTCAGGAATATCAGCCGGATTTCGTGGCCGAGACGGACGACAGCATCTTGATGCTTGAACCCAAGGCCTCGAACCAGATGAGCGATCCGGAGGTGCTGGCAAAACGCGATTCCGCGGTGGAGTGGTGTCGACATGCGAGCAGTCACTCGGCGAGCTACGGCGGCAAGCCATGGCGCTATGCTTTGATCCCGCATGATGCGATCGCGGAGAACATGACTCTGGCCGGCATTCTACGGCAGTTTGCCGAACGCTCGGCGTAGTTGCTCAAGCCCGCTTCCGCGCCGAACAACGGTGCGGCGTCTCGGCGCCGTTGTAGAGGACACGCCAACGCCGGCTGAACTGACGGAGGTCTGGCGAACCGCGGCCCCCGCCCTGCGCCGGCGGAACCGCCTCGGCGAAGCAGGCACTCTTGGAGATCGACGGCTTATTGGTGTTCAATTACTTTGCCGCCATGCTTCTATTCGACCGCACAGCGACCAGATGAAAACGTCAAACAAGAGTGCTTCGGATGCTCCGTCCGGGGTAAAGCTCGGGTGATCTAACTCGCGCTCAGACATAAAACTTGAACGGCTGGCGTTCCTCTCCCTTAGCCGAGCCCATCGTGAGCACATCTCCAACCATGCGTGCAAACCGCACGGTGACTGGCAGGCCGTCATTGAAGTTGCACGAGTTGTAGTTGATCTTGGTGAGACCCATAATATCTCCCAAGACCATGCGGATGTCGGGCTTGGCGTTCTTGCTTCGCATCACGGTGATGTGCAGCGGATTGGGTGTTTCCGGCCCGATATAGGTGTCGAGCTGCGGCACGTAGCCCGTTGTCCAGAGGTAGGCCGTCTGATCATCGAGCAGGAGCGCGGTCCCGCGCAACACGGGATAGTCGCCATCCCGAAAGAGTTTCGTCTCGCCTCCGGTCGAACGGATCCGCACGCCGATGACGTTGGTCTCCTTCGGAGCCGCGTCAATAAAGGCGTTCCATTCCTCGTCGTTGAAATAGGTCTGTCCGTGAATGAACAACTCCTTGGGCGGGCCGCCATGGGTCTCGGAATAAGTCTTGAGCACAAGGGCGAGCAGGCTCTTCGCCGCCGGAGCTTTGAGGTGAAACTCGCGGTCACCGGTCTTCCACGGTCCATTGGCGCCGCGGAAAACGACCCCGTCACCCTCGTTGAGGAACATCTGCGCCGCGCAGCAGGCATGTCCATCGGGATCGTGCGGTAGGCTCTTATAGACCATGCCAATGTAGCAGACGCCCGGGCGAACGTCCGCCAGCCGCCACGGTGGTTTCGGCTGCGTCTTGTAGTAGAGCCCGGTCGCAAGGTTCCAGGCGACGGTCGCTGCATCCTGGGTCTTTCGGACCGGATAGTTGGCTTTGTTGAGAAAAGCCTCCGGCGCGAGTGTCGTTTCACGAACAAGTTGAGTTGGCGCTATCCTCAGGAACTCTGCTTTGATCCTGCGATGGAAATCAGGAACGTCCTCGAAAATCGCCTCCTCGGCTTGATCGATGACGCCCATAGCGGAGAACAGCGGAATGCTTTCCTTGGCCTTCTGCCTCTTGGTGAAATCCCCCTTTTCCATCGGCAGCCCGGTTCGCTTGGACTGAGGTCTGCAGCGATCATAGACGATCTCCGGCAGCACCAGGATCCAAACGTCGACCGACCGCTCGTCATTGCGCAAGTACTGCTTGACGCGATCGATGTACAACCGTGCGACCTTGTCGACGGCCTCATTGAGGTTGATGATGCGCGTCGCGCGATCGATGTCCTTCCACGCAATCGATAGCGCGCTGCATTCATCCGGCTCAAACGAAATGCCGAATGCTTCATCAAGGCCGGGGAAGTTCGCCAGGTGCAGTCGGTCAGCCTTCTCGCCTTTTCCAGGCGTCGGAACCTGTACAACGGCATTGAGCTTGTGGCCCCATGTTCGAAAATGCCCAATCCCGTCCGCGGTGCCCACCACGCCCACCCGGATCTCGCGGCTCTTCTTCGCTTTCGCGTGCGGCCCGTAAAGAAAAAGCCCGTCCTTGGGATGCGGACTCCGCTGCGAAAACGCAAACTCCAACTGCGGTTCCTTGAAGTGCTCGACACGAAGCGATTTCTCCGGAAACCTCATGCTTAGACCTCGTCGTCGTTGTCAGGTCGCCCCAGCGTGCTGATGTCTGCCTCTTCTTCGTCGGCATCGAGAACATCGGGAAGCGCGGTACACACTGGCGAGGTGAAAAGCATAGGCGTCGCTTCGATCACAATCGCCGCGTTCGTTGATAGCGACAGCCGGATGTAGGCCGACTCGCCAGACAAAAGCTCAAGGAAAGCGAGCATGCGCCCGCGCCATTGCTTGTTGCGCCAACCCTTGCAAATGCTCCGGCGCAGGCGATGCAGCTTTCTGGCGTCATCGATGACGAGCCCCTCGGGCGTATCGTTGTCTACCGAAAACAGAACTCGGGACTTGAGCTTCAGGTGCCAGAACGGCCAGAAGTGAGGCATCGCAGTGACGCCGAACTGCCAGATATGTCCCTTCGCGACGTTACGAAGCATCGAGGATCGACGGTCGCCCTGCTTGCCCCACGGAATGCGCTGTCCGATTTGCGCCTGTGTGGCCGAAGCATGGAAACCGGCAGCGTTAGAATAGTGATACTCGACGAAGCCCTTTTCCCGGCAGAAGGACAGCCAAGCTTTCTTGATCATGGCGATGACAAGGTTGGATGCGACCTGGCGTTCCATTCCGAGAGTCGGGAAACCGTTGTCGACAAATTCCAGCAACGGGATTTCGTTTTTGAGCTTGAAGCGGCCGACAGACGCGAATGCCACATCGATCTCGGCCTCATCAGCGAAGGTAATAATGCCGGAGCCCTGGATGGCGCACGGATAGGGAAAAGCTTCGAGCGCACGATTCAGCAGTCTTTGCTCGATCGCTCCGGTGCTTTCGAAGTATCGGATGACGTCTGGCGCCTCCGCCGCCCGAAGCCAATTTGAGGTCAAACGCTCGGCCTCCTCGACGAGCGGTATCGCGCCGCGCCGTCGGAAGATCTCCCAATTCGGATCGATCACGGGCGGGCCGGCAGATCGCAACACCTTTTGCCGCTGGAGGGTATCCAACAGCAACCCGGCGCCGTCTCCCCAGCCGCGCACGAAATCGACAGTCACCGCGTCCCCGACGCCCTTGACCTTCTTACCTGCCTCGAGCCGGAGCGGAATGATGAACCGGCTATCGGGAATCTCCTTCGACAATTCCAGCGCGATATCTAGATCGTCCTGAACATGCGGATCATCGAGCGTGGCATCACGGCAAACGAGGAGAACTTTCGCCGCTCGGTATTGCAGCGCCTGATTGATCTGCCGGCGCCACCTATCGCCGGGCTGAAGCGTCAGGATGTCGGCGAACACCCGATACCCTTCGGCCTCGAGCTTGGGCGCTAACCAAAGCGTAAATTCATCGTCGATCGGTGACGACTTGATCAGAAAGATCGTGTCGCGGACCGTATTCTCGACAGTTGTTGCACTCCCGGCTGCCACCTTAGGGGGCAGGAGATTGGCGAGGACAGCGGGAATCGGCTCCGGCTTTGCGAGGGCCTTTCCGACTGCCTCCGTGACAACCGTTTCCAGAACCGATGTGCTTTGCGCCCATAGTTTTTGATGGGCTTTCTCTATGTTCGGATGCTTACGCAGGAGGGCGTTGAGGTCGCCCGGGCCGAATATGTCGCCCGGTGTTTGCAATGAGGGGCCGATGATCTCGGCTAACGCGCTCTTGTTTTTCGGCGTGAGCGGCGCCGATGTCACCAAGATGTAGCGCTTCGGCACGAGCCGTTCTATCGACTGCCGCTCCTTCGCCATCTTGGATTTCAAGCCCGAAAATCCGGTACGGTAATAATGCTTCGCCTGCAGGACGATGGCGCCATCTGCCAGAGCATGGCGTCCGTCCATCCCGTCGTCTGGCCCCTCGGGAAAAGCCTCGAAACGCTTTCCGATCTCGCTACCAATCAGGTCGCGGGCCAAATCCTCAAAATCGCTGTGCGACAAACTCGAGAAGTCATATGCCATGCTACAAGCATGAAGGCCCGCTTCATGAGCAGTCAAGCAATCAGGGGCGCTATTCCGTGGCGACTAAACTTTTCTAACAACAAAACAAACTGACAACTGCGCTTAGCTTCTCGATCCGCGAATTTCAGGTCAAACACTAGTCATCCATGACGACAACTCTCACTCCTCCCCAACATCCGGTCTCTAGACGCGAACGTCAATCAAAGGTTGGAAAGCGAGTGAGTCGGAGGCGGCTGAGCTGAGGATATCTCCTTTCCCTTAAACCGATCGCATGGTGAGCCGACGCATTCGCCGGCTTCAGCGATACAGCCGGTGGGGTATATCGTTCGATCACTGTCGGCTCCCCGCGCGCGAGGCTCGCAAATTTCTAACGAGGTATACCGGCTTCTCACAGCTCTACCGATCTTTGGGGGTGCCACCCCCGGCCACCCCCCATCCGGCAGCACTGCGCCTTTGCCCTCGACCGTCGCCATAGAACCCCGCCAGGCTGCTCGGCCGCTGACCAGAGCGCACCGCGCCGCTTTCACTGTGGCCGTTACAGAGGGCCGCGTACCTTAATGTAAACATTTCTGGCACATCCTTATTGACTGTACCTTTTACGTACCTTAATTATTGGGCACATTCATCAATGATTAAAGGGTACAGACATGACCACGACACATGAACAATACGTGCGCGCCGTTGCGGATATCGTCGCGGCTTCGGCCAGCGCAGACGATGCCGCCAAGCTCGCAAGCATCAAACTTGTGTTCGGCGCCGGCGAAGCTGGCCTTCGCGGCGTCACGTATTACAGCAAATGGCAGATTGGTGTGGAGGCTCCGGCCGCGCCGTTTGTGGAGGTTTGCGCCTTCGGCGAGGAAAACACCTGCCAACTCGCCGGCACGACCATTCATGAGCTTGGCCATGTCGTCGCGGGCTTCGAAGCCGGCCACGGCAAGCAATGGAAGGACGCCTGCGGGAGGCTTGGACTGCGGCACTGCCACGCGGCCGGCCATCAATACCGTTGGGCAGACTTCACGCCGTCAATCCGGCTTGCCGTCAACGCTCTGCCGAAGCCGAACGACGGCGCACCCGTTGCCATCCTGACGAACCGCTTCGGCCGCACCGTTGCGTTTAAACCATGTCCGGCCGGCATCGGCACCAAAGGCGGCAAATCGCGCGGCGCCGGTTCCGGCAGTCGCTTGCGCCTGTTCGAATGCGCTTGCGTTCCGGCCATTAAGGCACGCGTCGCCCGCGATACGTTCTCGGCCACCTGCGATTGCTGCCAATCGCCATTCCACATCGTCGCCCGATGAGGGCAGCGCCGCGCTGGCAACGGCGCGGCATCCCGTTTAAACGCAAATCAGGGAAGGAAACGCAAATGACAATCGTCGGATATGCCAGGGTATCGAGCACCGGGCAGAACTATGAAACCCAGGTGGAAAAGCTGACTGCGGCCGGAGCTACCAAGATATTCACTGAAAAGCAGTCCGGCTTGGACAAAGAGCGGCCGGAGCTGGCGCGGTGCCTGGACTATGTGCGGGAGGGCGATGTGTTGATGATCACAAAGCTCGACCGGCTGGCGCGCTCCGCCGGCCATCTGCACCAGATCGCCGACGAATTGGCGTCCAAGAGCGTCGGCTTCAAGGTGCTTGACGACAGCGGTGTGGACACGACCACGCGCACCGGCAGGCTCGTCTTCGGCATCCTCGCCAGTATCGCCGAATTCGAGACCGCTCTGCGGAAGGAACGTCAGATGGAAGGCATCGCTCTGGCGAAAGCGGAAGGCAGGACCGGCGGTCGACCGGCGTTGTTGACGGCGGAAGCCGTGGCGAGGATCAAGCAGGCGCGGGCAGATGGTTTGTCGATCCGCGCCACGGCGGCGCTGGTCGGCTTCTCAAAGGCCACCGTGCAAAAGGTGCTGGACGGTTCGCGCACCGTCGAGTGACGGACTGCGGCTTGTTTAAACGACAAGGGCGCCTGGCGCGCGCTGGCGCTTACCACTTTCTAACTCTCCCGCTCGCCGATTTGCCGCTTTAGCTTTTCGGTTTCAGCGGCCGCTTCGTCTAGCGCGACTTGCAGCAGCTCCCGGCGGCGCTGCTCGTCGACACCGGCGGCGATTTTCGCCAGTAGCTCGACCTCCTCCCATTCCAGTTGCAAGCGTGCAATGTAATGGCCGCTCAACGCGAGGTGTTTCGTGGAAAGCTTCACCTCTAGTCCAAATTCCTTTGGAACGACATTGGAGGGTGTTATTTCGTCCTCAACCACATCACGTTTGCCGACATGCGTCCGCTTTGACTGTGGCGCTACCGTCAACCTCATAAGCGTTTCCCCTCCGCTCTATTTCAGCCAAAAGATAACAGAGGTTACCCCAGGGCGCGCGTTCGCAATCCGAAGGTGTCCCGAGTAGCAGCCAGAGTGCAAATTGCGCTGGACGGGCCCGCCTGTGGCACTGGCCGGCACTCGCGCCCACGCAGCAGCTACGGCCAATCTGGGCCACACTGAAAGATGAACGTTCCTGCGCGTGCACATAACCGGCTTCAAAAATCAAGGTGACGTAGAAGCCAATGGTAATTGGATTGCCGATCCGCCGTGAGCCTGATCGCCTCCTAGCGATCCGCCGCTTCACCTCCTAGCCCGCTTCGGCAATATGCTGCCGCGCAAATTCCCCCTCACCCGCCGTGCTGGCGTCCCTTGCCACCGATCAGGCGGGGCGCTGCGGTCAGACCTTTGACCATTTCAGCCAGGGTCTCGCCCCATTTGAGAAGAATTCAAAGCACTCGCGGAGGTACGTAGCCCCTCCTAAAGGGGAGGGGCTACTCCGCTACTCCGCTAAGGGCGTGCCGCGCGGAATAGATGGCGGAATAGATTTTCATTCCGCAAGCCTTGTGGTGTAAGGGATTGCGGGATTTTCTGCGGAGTAGGCGCGGAATAGATTTTTGCTTCGCGTTCCGTCAAATCTGTTCCGCGTTTTGCGGAATAGATTTGAGGGGTTATTCCGCAAGCCAATCCTCACGTTTCGCGGGGTCGATGGCGAAAAATTCCTGCTTATCGCCTTTGACGAGTTTTTCACCCCGCCTAAGAATGCCAACGGCTGACAGCTCGTCACACAGGTCGATGACCGTCTTGCGTGTCTTCGATGTGTCGGCATCGTGACCCAGTGCTGTCAGCAAGCCCGGTGCCTTCGGCACATACTTCTCGGCCTTGTGATGCCGGCGATCATAACCGCTGGCAATCGCGTCCAGGATGGCCCGCTTCTCGTAGGCCGTCATGTGGTCGAGACGGTCGAACTCCTCGTCAGGATCAGCCGGTGTGTCGGTTTCCTTGAGATAGGCGACGGTCTGCGGCTTGCCCCAAGGATTGACACCAGCCGGCTCTACGCCGACGGCGAACGTGGCCAGCACGATGTTATCGAAACCGTTGCGGTTCTTCTTGAGACGGCACGTGCTGACGCCGCTGGCATTTTTCGATGTCTTTACCTCTACGTCCGTGGCCCCGTGCAGACACCCGTGGCCACGCGGAGTGTCCCCATCAGCCTTGTCGTTGTGGTGGATAAGGATGACGGCAATCCCGAGCCTGCAAATGGCCTTGCAAGCGGTGACGACACGGCCCATACCGTCGTCGCCGTCGTCGTTCTCCCGGATGCCGGGAAACGCCATATTGGAAGTGTCTATGACAAGCACGCCGGCACCGGTCCGCTTCAAGTCATCAACGACACGTTTGAAATCCAGGCTGCCTTTCCTGAGATTGGCGATGCCGGTTGCCAGGTGGACGTTGTGCCTGCCGTAGCGCTTCCGCAGCGCTTTCAGTCGCGCCCTCATGCCCCTCGGGTCTTCCGCCGCCGCATACAGCGCAGGCATCGGCATCGTCTTTTTGCCGAAGATGTCCTCGCCTTGCGATATCCTGAGTGCGATGTAGGGGGCCAGCAGGCTCTTACCCGATCCAGGCATGCCGAAGATGCACATGAAGTCCCCCCTGGCCAGCGTGTCCTCGACAATCGGCTCACGATCAAGACCGGTGTCGGCTTCCAGTTCGTCGGGCGACAGGCATTCATAGCCACCATCTGCCTGCCTCGCCTCTTCGGCGATCCGCGTTCCGCCGTTGGCGGCGTGCTTGCGGATCAAGGCCAGGATGTCAGCGTCGCTGGCGTCGATGTCCTTGAGCAACCTCACCTCGGCGAGGGCCGCCGCTTCGGCGAGCGGCGCCGTGTCGTCCGGCAGCTCGTCAAACTCGTGGGCGAGCGAGCGGCAGCCGAAGGCGTTCTCGGTGTTCTGGTAGGCGCTGTGGACCTTATATTCCAACTCGCCTTCGTCCCACGGCGGAGTATTGCGGGCGTTCCAGGGGCCAAGCAACTCGACGGCCGTGTCCGCCGTTATGCCGGCGTCCCAAAGCGTGCGAATGACGCGGATCAAGTTGGCATTGCCGCCGTTTCCGGAAACGGATTGCTGCTCGGTTTCCAGCCGCGCTTTCACCGCTGTGATGTCGGCGGGATCGTCCCCAGGCACCGCAATCATCAACGTGACGGGCGTCGCCTTCGTCCACTTCTGCGCGATCGCATCGACAAGCCATTGGGGCAACTTATCCGGCTTGCGCGGCTTTCCGCCAACCGGGGTGTAGAGCTTGCCGCCAATGGTGCTGCCAGGCAGGACGGCGAGGGCCTTCCTGGACTTCACGTCGACGCCATCCGCGAGCACGCTATTCTTGCTCTGCACCGGTTCGCCTTCGAAGTAGGCGTGCACGCCGCCCGATGCCGAGCGCGTCATGAACACGTCCGCGTCGGGGCCGAGTTCGACGCCTTGCTCGGCCGCCAGGTTGCGCAGAGCGGCGATGCCATGCTTGCCGTCCTTCTCGTCGCAGTCGATGCAGATGACGCCGCTCTTTTCCGTGTCGAGGCCGATGTTGTAATCGGGGTTGGAATAGACCGGCTTGCCCTTGCGCGTCTCACCGATCAGCTTGCGCTCCGGGGACCAGAAGTCGGCGAGCCGATCAGGATCGTTCGTGGTCTTGTTCCACCAATCCTTGAAGGGCGGTATCTTCTTGTCAGGGAGCAGCGGACCAACGGACCAGCCGAGCCGCTTGGCGTACGCAACCGCGATTTGCAGCTTTGAAGCTTGAGCCCTTCCGTTCAAGCTATTATCATATTTATCGGACATTTTATTTTCTCGCGTTACATGGCCCGCCGCTTTTCCTCGGAGCGGCGGGCTTTCCTATTGGGAGGGGACTGGAAGCGCCGCGCCACCTCGGCGAGGTTGACGCCCGGAGCGGTACAGACATCGATCAACGGCGGCGAGGTGTCGGCAATGCGAACCGTGACGCCAGGTGCGATCTCGACGGCGCGGCCAGTAGCAGCCGCCTCTGCGGCGGCACGCCTGACAAGCTCACCGAAAGAGCCGCCGATGAAGTTGATGTCGGCGACGCACGACGGATCATCGGCGTATGCCGCGCCGGCAATAGCGTCACTCATGATGTTCTCGACGATGCGCGCGGTCATGCTGCCCTCCTGCCTCCCGGCACTACCAGCCGCCACACAAGCTTGCCTTTGCGATCATGGGCCAGCTCGATGAGGCCATCCCTTTGCAGGCGCCGTTTGGCGGCGACTACGTTCGTGGCGCGGTGGTCGGCCCGCCGTCCCTGGCGCAACGCCTCCGTGAGCCTGATCTGATGATCTGTGCGGGTCGCTAGGGTGTAGTGAAGCCAGGTCTCGGCGGCTTCAACCTCCGCCTCTGGGGGAGATGCAACCTGTTGTTTGATGATGGCGCTCATGACGCCACCTCGTCGGGCACGTCGTAAGCTGATATCTCCCAGGCCAAGAGATCGCTGGCGCGGTAGCGAATGCGCCCGCCGGGCAGCTTGATGGCCTTCGGACCTTTTCCCTTAGCCAGAAGATTGCGGAGAGATTGGGGGTGGTAGTTGTACCGCCTGGCGACTTGCTCAGTCGTCAAGAGCGGATCGAGTTCGAGCGCTTCCATAGCGGTCATGGCGCGGCTTTCCTTTCGGCCAGTTGGCCGGTTGGTGTTGCCGGCCAGGCAGACGCGCACGTTTGCGGGCGCGCACCTAGGCCGTAGTACTTCGACGCATTTGGGATTGATCCGAAAGAGGGCGTTCTTGGTATTGCACCCTTGGTCAGAGTTTTAGCCGGCCCGGTCGGATCATGCCGGGGTGTTCGCTATCTGACTAAATTTTGCACTATTAAATCACAGGTAGAGCGATTAAGTCAAGGATTATAATCCTACAG
This sequence comes from Mesorhizobium sp. M1A.F.Ca.IN.020.03.2.1, assembly GCF_004023205.1. NCBI lineage: Bacteria > Pseudomonadati > Pseudomonadota > Alphaproteobacteria > Hyphomicrobiales > Phyllobacteriaceae > Mesorhizobium > Mesorhizobium sp. M1A.F.Ca.IN.020.03.2.1. The sequence continues at coordinate 28,342 of NZ_RZSV01000060.1, forward strand.
CAGAACAGCGGCTAGGCCATCTGGCTACGTGGCCGCCGCCGCATCGTTTAAACGGTCAGCTTGCCCGCATCGGTTCCAAGGCCGCGACGCGAGCCGCCCACACATTCAAGGCTGCCCGGCGCTCCGGCAGATAGCGAGCCCGGTTGTAGACGCCGGCCACGCCGGCCTTGGCCGCGCCGCTGACATGGTTCACGACCGCCTCGACCACGTGGGGAGCAATGCCAAGCTCATTCATCCCCGTGACCATCGTGCGCCGCAGGTCGTGGCCGGTCCAGTGCGGCAGGACAGGCCGCCCAAGAGCCGTGCAGAGCGCCGACACGCGGGCGTCGAGATGCCCCTTGGCCGATCTATGGCGTGATTTTTTCCTGGTGCTCGCTTTCAC
>NZ_RZSV01000061.1:0-27286 GCF_004023205.1 Mesorhizobium sp. M1A.F.Ca.IN.020.03.2.1
GGGCTGGGGCGCTTGATGTCGCACTGGGGACCGGTGGCTGTTGAGGCTCGTCAAGGGGGGCTTCAGCGCTTTGCAGTTCGGTCGCGGGGGTAGGTTTGCTGTCGTCGCGGACACTCTGGTCATCCTGGCGTGGGCTGGTGGCCGCCACGATATCCGGCGCGGAAGTGGCTTCCTTGACAGCCTGCGGCGGAAGCTGAGGCGTCGGAGGCTCGCTTGCTGGTTCCTGCGCTTCGACCGGCGGAGCGGGCTGCGCGGACTGGCGTTTCACCGGCTGCGGATCGGGCACCAAGGTGACATCCACGGCGCCGGACGACTGGTCGTCCAGGGCGCTGCCGGTGACGTTGGCGCCGGACTGATCTGTGCCCTCGGCCCGAATCGCGTCCATGGAGTCGAATATCCCGGCAGGCGCGAGCAGGAACGCGGCCGCCGCAGCGCCATGGAGCAGGCCGGAAGCGATGATCGCCACCGGCCATTTGCGATGCCCGACCGATTGCCGCGGCTGCATGAGCGGCTCGGCCGGCGTGATCGCCGGTTCGCTGCCTGCATCGGAGGAGTGATTGATGTCCTGCATGTCTCGCGCCGAGACCTGCCGTACGCGATAAGAAATTGTCAAATCAAGATCGGTTGCCGCCCATGGCCCACGCCATGGCATCTCCTGGCGGGCCGGATGCAATCCCCACCTCTATACGCCGAAGGCGATGGCGGTTTTAGTCGAGGTTTTCAGGTCGCGCATGCAGGCCGTCGGCTCGACGCCGGTTCCAGCGCATTCCGTCGCGCTGTTGATCAGCACGCGGCGGAGCTTGCCGCAGTCGGCGCCCGCGAGATCGAAGCGCGTGACTTTCGTCTTGCCGACCGGCAGGTCCTTGAAATCGAGCACGGTGAGGCGGTCGACAACGCCGGACTCCTTGAACAGCGCGATTTCGAAAGCGGACTTCGACAGGTCGGCGCCGAGCGCGTTGTTGACGACGAACGTCAGCCGGCAGCCCTTGTCCGAAGGCTGCACGGCGTTGAGTTCGAGATTAAGGGCCGGCGCTGGCGCGGACTGGCCGCGCGCCGGCACCGGGCCGAGCGACATCGCCAGCGCCGAGGTCAAGAGACGGAGCGACGTCGTCAAGTTCATGGTTCTCAGCCTCCAAAGCACATGGTTGCCGCAAGCTTCAGCGTGATGCCCGGTTCATAGAGGACGGCAGTCGTGCTTGCGTTGAGCGGATTGGTGTATTTGACATCGAACAGATTGTCGGCGCGGACGTCGAGCTTGAGGTTGTCGGTCGCCTGGTAACTGGCAAAGGCATTGACCAGCGTATAGTCCTTGGCCACCGGATTGCCCTTGGGCTTGCCGTTATATTGCACTTCACCGCCGACGGTGAGCCTGTCCTCGAGGAAGCGAAGGCCGAGCTGCGCCGTCACCTGCGAGGAGGGAATGGTGGCAAGGTCGGCCCGCTCGCCCTCATACGAGATGGTGTGGCCGTTGATGATCGAGGCTGAGAAGCCCGCATAGCCCCAGCCGGCGTCATAGACGCTTTCCAGTTCAAAACCGTTGATCTTGGCCTTGGCGAAGTTCTGGTACTGGAAGCAGATCGGGATGCCGGGGCCGAACGGGCAGCCGCTGGTCGGGTCGAAGGCCGACAGCGTGACGCCGTCGATATAGTCTTCGACATTGTTGTTGAAATAGGCGGCCTTGAGCCGCAGAGCGTCGCCGCCTTCGAAAATGTTGTTCTGCTTGTAGTTGACGCCGAACTCGACGGTCTTGCCGGTCTCAGGCTTGAGATTTGGATTGGGCAGGAAGGGGAAGGTGACGCCGGCCGGATGGTTACCGCTGATCAGCGTCTCCGTCAGCGAGGGTGAGCGGTAGCCTTCCGCATAGGTGCCGTAAAACTGCAGGCCGGCGAGGTCAGCGCTTTCGAAGGGCGATACGCCGACGGTGATGCGCGGCGACAGCCGGTCGCCTGATGTCTCGTGCTCGGAGTCCTTCAGGCTGTACCTGTCGTAGCGCAGGCCGGTGATGACCTCCAGCCATTCCCAGGTCAGCTTGTCCTGGACATAGGCGCCGGAGACGTTGCGCTTACCTGACGGCGTGTAGAAGCTGTCGCCGCCGGCTGTGCCCCCGGTTTCGACGTCGTCGCCGACCCAGTCACCGTCGTAAGTCAACTCATGCGCAATGCCGGCGGTCTCGAATCGCGACGTGTTCCATATGTCGATGCCGGTCGTCCCGACATCGAAAGTCGAGAGCGACCCGGCGGGCAGCACCACGGGCAGGCCGGTCGTCGGATCGAAACGGTTCTGCGGGACGAGCGTCGTCAGATCGAGAAGCGTCTTGTTGGAAGAGGCGTTGATGTGGAGATCGAGCCAGCTTTTGGCATCGTCGGTGATGTTGTAGCGGGCGGTGAAGGTATTCGATTTCAGGTCGACATCGTTGGCCGGAACGCCGCCACTGGTCTCTGTCCACCCGTCCTTCGAGCCGACCCAGCCGAGCTTCAACTCGCTGTTCTCGGTCGGGCGAATGGTGGTCTTGAGCAGGCCGCTCAGCACGTCGAAGCCGGTGCCGGCAACGGTGTCGCCGCCACCGTTCTTGTAGTCGCCGTAGTGGCGGTAGACGATGTTGCCCAAAACGTCCCAGTTCTCGTTGAAGCGATAGGCGCCGCTAGCGCTGGTGGTCCAGCCCTTGCCATTCGTTTCATAGCGACCGGTGGCGGAAGCCGCCCAGCTTTCCTCCGGCTTGAGGAAATCTCCGGCGTCCTTGGTTTCGAAGAACACCACTCCGCCGATGGCGCCGGAGCCATAGGTGTTGGCGACCGGGCCGCGGATCACGTCGACGGATTTGATGAGCTCGGGATCGACATAGAAGGTCGACTGCGTGCCGTGGTCGGAGCGCTGGAAATCCTGCCTGGCGCCGTCGACGATCACCGCCACGCGGCCGAAGTCCTGCAGGCCGCGGATGTTGATGCTGGAGCTGACGCGTCGCGCGTCGGCCTGCACTGCAACTCCCGGCACGCCAAGCAGCATCTCGGTCGGCGTCGTTGCCATGCGGCGCTCAAGCTGTTCCTTGTCGACATGGCTGGCCGAGGCCAGCGACTGGATCGCCGTCTCGCCGGTGCGGCTAATGACGAGGATCTTGTCGAGCAGCGTCGAGTCGCCTGCACTTTTCTGGTCAGTCTTCTTTGTCTGGTCGCTCTGCTGGTCAGCCGCCGGCTGGGTGGCCTGTTGCGCTTTGGCCGCCGGCATACAGAGCGCGATTGCCGCCGCGCCAGCCAGCAAGGCCGCCATTTCCTTCGCCATCGGCCGATCTGTCGGCCGTCCCCAATTCACCAACCCCATGCCCCAACTCCAGATTCTCAGGCTCGATGCTGGCTGGCGCGGGGCTCGCTCGCATTTTTGATCGCGTCCGGCGTCTTAAATGTTGACTCATTTAGTCCGGTAATGCACGACTAGTAAACATGAGAAATCGAGTCAAGAATTTAATCGGCATTTGACGAGGCGACCAGCCCGGTGGCCGGCACAGGAAAAAGGGACCGAATGAGATGAACAGCCATAACCCAAGCGACTTTCGCTACCGCGGCCGCCGCTCCGACGACGTGCCCGCGCGTTTTGACCGCGTGGCGATGTCAGTGCGCACGCTCTCCAGCAACGCGCTGTTCCAGGGCGAGCATGAGATCGGCATCGAACATCATGGTGCTCTCTACCGTCTGAAGATCACCCGCCAGGGCAAGCTGATCCTCAACAAGTAAGCACGATCGGCAGACGAACAGGGCAGACAAAAAGTGGGCAGGTGGACGATATGGACCAACGCGTGAAGCCGTCGCCGGACGAGATCCGGGGTTCGCGGGAAGACAATCCGAAGATGCGCGAGCGCGATTTGGCGGCCCAACTCGGCATTTCGGAAGCAGAGCTGGTCGCGGCACATTGCGGCCATGGCGCCGTGCGCGTCGAGCCGCGCGTCAATGACTTGCTGAGCGGCCTCGAAGCGGTCGGCGAAGTGATGGCGCTGACCCGCAACGAAAGCGCCGTGCACGAAAAGATCGGCGTCTACGACAAGGTCGTCACTGGCAATCACAACGCCATGGTGCTCGGCGAGAACATCGACCTGCGCATCTTCCCGAAAGTGTGGGCACATGGCTTTGCCGTCGAGAAACGCGACGGGGGCGAGATCCGCCGCAGCCTGCAGTTCTTCGATGCGGCCGGCGAGGCCGTTCACAAGGTGCATCTGCGGGCAGCCTCGAACCTCTATGCTTACCAGAAGCTGATGGCGAGCCTTGAATCGTCGAACCAGGAGCCGACGATCGCAATCGCCTCAAGCGCGCCGGAGGACGAAGTGGAGGTGCAAGCCTTGGTAGCCAGCATCGACGACCTCCGCGACCGCTGGAGCCGGATGACCGACGTGCATCAGTTCTTCGGCATGCTGAAGACCCTGAAGCTCAGCCGCCGTGAGGCGGTGCGCATGGTCGGCCAGGACTATGCATGGCTGCTCGACAATGATGCCGTCAGCGCCATGTTTCACCACGCGGCGGAAGGCGAGATGCCGATCATGTGCTTCGTCGGCAACCGCGGCTGCATCCAGATCCATTCCGGCCCGATCAAGTCGGTCAAGCCGATGGGACCGTGGATCAACGTGCTCGACGAGACCTTCCACCTGCATCTGAGGACCGATCACATCCATGAAGTCTGGGCGGTGCGCAAACCGACCAAGGATGGCCATGTCACGTCGCTCGAGGCTTATGACGCCAAGGGGGGCATGATCATCCAGTTCTTCGGCAAGCGCCATGAAGGCGAGGGCGAGCGCGAAGACTGGCGCCTCCTGGCCGAGAACCTGCCCCGCATCCCCAGCCCGACCGCTGCATGAGGCGAGACTCGATGCGTGTCGTTCACCGTTTCCGCTCTGGGCTTGCGCTGCTGGTCGGCGTTCTGCTTGCCGCCGCCGCTCTGCCTGCCGGAGCCGATGAAGGTAGGGCCGTCTTCTCCGACACCTCGCGGATTGCCTCCATCGGCGGCTCGATCACCGAGATCGTCTATGCGCTCGGCGAGGAAGGTCATCTCGTCGCCCGTGATTCGACCAGCTCTTTCCCGCAAGCCGCGCAGAAATTGCCTGATGTTGGCTATATGCGCGCGCTGTCGCCGGAGGGCGTTCTGTCGGTCAATCCATCGGGGATTCTAGCCCTGCATGGCAGCGGCCCGAAGGAAACCGTCGACGTGTTGAAGAAATCGAGCGTGCCCTTTATCGAGGTGCCGGAGCGCTACAGCCATGAAGGCATCCTCGAAAAGATCCGCACCGTCGGGAGGGCGCTGGGAGTTGAGGCTAAGGCGGAGCAGCTCGCTGCGGAGACGGACGCGAAGCTGAAGTCGGCCGAAAAGCAGACGGCCGCGATCAAGGAGCGCAAGCGCGTGCTGTTCGTGCTGTCGATGCAGGGCGGCAAGATCCTGGCCGCGGGCAGCGATACGGCCGGCGACGGCATCATCAGGCTTGCCGGCGCCGTCAACGCGGTCGAGGGTTTTTCGAGCTACAAGCAGCTGTCCGACGAGGCGATCGTCACCGCAAGGCCGGATGTGCTCCTGACCATGAAAAACGCCGGTCCACCGATCTCGGAAGATGAGCTGTTCGCCAATCCATCGATCGCTTCGACGCCCGCGGGAGCTGCCCGCAAGCTGATCAGCATGGATGGCGGCTACCTGCTGGGCTTCGGGCCGCGCACGGCCGCGGCCATCCACGACCTCGCCGTCTCGCTTTACGGCAATCAGGTCACGGACTGAGCGGTGATGGCCGAACAGTCGATTGCGGGGCCGGCGGGCAGGGTGAGGGCATCCGATGGCGACCGCTCGGCGCGGGCAAGGATCGTCATCCTGCTTTTGTCTGTCGCGCTTGCGCTGTCCATATTCCTGTCGCTGACCTCGGGCGCTTCGGACGCGTCCGCCGTTCGCGTCATCCGCGACTGGCTGACCGGAGGCGTGCCGGCCGATACGGCGCTCGCCGCGCGCCACCGGCTGATCGTCTATGACATCCGCATGCCGCGCGTGCTGCTCGGCGTGCTGATCGGCGCCGCGCTCGCCGTCTCCGGCGCGGTGATGCAAGGACTGTTCCGCAACCCGCTCGCCGATCCCGGCCTGATCGGCGTTTCGGCCGGCTCGAGCCTTGGCGCGGTGGCAATCATCGTGCTCGGCACAACCTGGCTTGCGCCTGTCACGCTCGCCCTTGGCACGCTCGGCCTGCCGCTGGCAGCCTTCCTCGGCGGCCTGGCGGTGACGCTGCTGCTCTATGCCATTGCGACGCGCCACGGCCGGACGTCAGTCGCCACGATGCTGCTCGCCGGCCTGGCGATCGCCGCCCTTGCCATGGCGCTCACCGGCATACTGGTCTTCGTGGCCGACGACAGGCAATTGCGCGACCTCACCTTCTGGCAGCTCGGCTCGCTTGGCGGCGCCACTTGGCCGAAAATCGGCACGGTCGGACCGGTGATCTTGCTGGCACTGGCGACGATGCCGTTTCTGTCGCGCGGCCTCGATGCGCTGGCGCTCGGCGAGGCGACCGCCGGCCATCTCGGCATTCCGGTCCAGCGGCTGAAATACACGGCCATCGTCGGCGTGTCGGCGGCGGTCGGTGCGTCGGTCGCCGTCAGCGGAGGCATCGGCTTCATCGGCATCGTCGTGCCGCATCTGTTGCGCCTCGCCATCGGTCCGGAAAACCGCTACCTGTTGCCGGCCTCGGCCTTGCTCGGCGCCTCGCTGCTTCTGCTTGCCGACGCGGTCGCCCGCACCATCGTCGCTCCGGCCGAACTGCCGATCGGCATCGTCACGGCAGTGGCGGGCGCGCCGTTCTTCCTGTGGATCCTGCTGCGCAAGCGCGGCGTCATTGATCTGTGAGCAGCCGATGATCGAAGCCCGGGACATCTCCGTAGCGATCGGCTCCAGGCGCATCGTCTCGCATGTCGATTTCACGGCGCGGCCGGGCGAGGTAACGGCAATCGTCGGGCCCAATGGCTCGGGCAAGACGACGCTGCTCAAGGCGCTGACGGGCGAGCTCTCCTATACCGGCACTGTCATCCTCAATGGCCGAGACCTGGTTTCCATGAAGCCGGTGGAGGCAGCGACGCATCGCGCCGTGCTGCCGCAGTCCACCACGCTGTCCTTTCCCTTCACGGTGCTAGAGATCGTTCGTCTCGGCCTGATCGGCGGGCGTTCCGGGGTGCTGCCCGGCGAGGATGCGCGCTTGCCCGAGCGGGCGCTGGCGCGTGTCGATCTCGACGGCTTTGCCTGCCGCTTCTACCAGGAGCTTTCAGGCGGCGAGCAGCAGCGCGTCCAGCTTGCCCGTGTGCTCTGCCAGGTCTGGGCGCCGGTGCTCGAGGGCAAGCCGCGCTACCTTTTCCTCGACGAGCCTGTCTCCAGCCTCGACGTCAAGCACCAACTGATCATCATGAATATTGCGGGCGATTTCGCGCGGCGCGGCGGCGGCGTGGTGGCGATCCTGCACGACCTCAATCTGACGGCCATGTATGCCGACCGGATTTTCGTGCTCTCTCGTGGCCAACTGGCTGCCGCCGGCTCGCCGCAAGAGGTGCTCAATGACGAGCTGATCGAAAAGGTGTTCGACTGCCGGCTCAAGGTCGGCGCACTGCCTGCTGGAAGCGTTCCGTTCGTGTTGCCGCAATCGGCAGCTTAGGCAGCCGGGGCGCGCTGCTCCAGGAGATCGATGCCAAGCAGGTGGCGCACATTCGGGCGCGCGGCGACGAGGTCGGCGATCGTGTAGCGGGAGAGCACGGCGAAGAAGGCATTGAGCGCTTCGCGCAGTGCCGAATTCAAGGCGCAGCTGTCGACCAGCGGGCATTCGGCGGCGTCGTTCTCGAAGCACTCGGCCATGGCGAAGCTCTCTTCGGTGACGCGCACGACGTCGAACAGGCTGATCTGCTCCGCCGGGCGGCCGAGCCTGACGCCGCCATTGCGGCCGCGCACCGTCTCGACCAGGCCGGCCTCGACCAGCGGCTGCAGGATCTTGAACAAAAACAGCTCCGAAACCGAATAGGCGGTGGCGATCTCGGGGATGCGGCTCAGGCGGTCGCTGTTCGCGGCGCAATACATCAGTATGCGCATCGCATAGTTCGTCTGGCGCGTGAGCCGCATGGTATCCTCGCGAAATGAGCTTGGGCCGAATATGGCCCATAGTTTGGAACAATTCCAGACTGGACCGCTACATAGCTGAATAAACTTATCAACTTTTTGTGCGTGTCCGCCGCATCGCGCCGCAATGCGCTTTGAGCGAGCGTTTCCCCGGCGCAGGCCCTAGATAAGTCCGGGTGCAATAGGGAAGGCCTTTCCATGTCACAATCAGCTCAGGCCCTCGCGCCGGTTCGATTCGACGCCGATGCGCAGGCAAAGCTCTCGGCATTGCGGCGGACCAAGTTCGTCGCCGCCGCGGCGCTTGGCCTGTGCATCCTTGTCTTCGCGCTCGCCAAGTCTTTAGAGATCACCCATCCGTGGCTCGGCTTTGTTGCCGCGTTCGCCGAGGCGGCGATCATTGGCGGGCTGGCCGACTGGTATGCGGTCGTGGCGTTGTTCAGGCGCCCGCTCGGCCTGCCGATCCCGCACACGGCCATCATTCCTGAGAACCAGCACCGCATCGCCGACAATCTCGGCCGGTTCATCGAGGCCAATTTCCTTGCGCCGGAGCCCGTGCGGGAAAAGCTCGCCGAGGTCGACTTTGCCGCCCTCGTCGCCGACTGGCTGGCCGACGCCGAACGCGCCGCCGACCTGTCGCGATTCGTCGCCCGCCTGGTGCCGCAGACGCTGACCGCCGTGGAGCAGTCCGGGCTGCGCGACTTCGTCACCAGCCGCTTGCTGGAGCAGATCGAAAAAGTGCCGCTGGCGCCTTTAGCCGCGGAGCTGTTGTCGGCGCTCACCGACGACCGGCGCCACCAGAAACTGTTCGACGAGTTCACCAGGGTGGTCGGGCGCTTCCTGAACGACGAGAAGGCGCTGGCGACGATGCGCGAAAAGATCCGTGAGGAACTGCCGTCGCTGTTCAACCTGTTTCGCGCCGACGCCTATCTGCTCAAGAAGATTGTCGCTTCCGCCGGGTTGCTGCTGGAGGAGGTGCGGGCCGATCCCGATCATCCGGGGCGCGCCGAGTTCGACCGTTTCGTACTTCGCTTCGTCGAGCGGCTCAGGACCTCGAAGCAATATGCAAGGCGCGCCGAAAAGCTGAAGCGCGATTTCCTGGGCCGTCCGGAAGTCAGGGCTCTCGCCGGCGACACTTGGGCAAGCCTGCGCTTGTTCATCGAGCAGGACGCCAACGCGGCCAATTCGACGATTCGCGAGCACCTCGCCAACCTGTTCGTCGAGGTCGGACGACATTTGGCCGACGATGCCCAGATCAGGGCCGACATGAACCAGGGTTTTGTTGTGGCGCTCGCCTCCTTCGTCGAAAGCCAGAAGAGCGGCGTGTCGAAATTCATCGCCGATCAGGTCAAGCGCTGGGATCTGGCCCAGCTGACGCGGCTGATCGAGATCAATATCGGCAAGGACCTGCAGTATATCCGCTTCAACGGCATGGTGATCGGCGGTCTGGCCGGCTTGGCACTCTATACGGCGGAGCGGCTGCTTCTCCTCAATTGACGCGGACCGGGCGCGCACTATTCTCCCTAGTGGGCGCTGTAAGAGCGGCAGATCGGGAGGCGACGACATGGCAAGTCAACCGGAATCCGACTCTTTTCTGGACATCTTCAGCAGGTTCGGCCGCGACTTGAAGCTGCCGAAGGTCGACATCCAGGCGATCCTCGATCACCACCGCAGGAATCTCGAGGCTCTGGAGAAGTCGGCCCGGGCAAGCGCCGCCGGCGCGTCATCCATTCTGTCGAGACAGCACGAAATGGTGCAGGAGGCGCTCGGCGAAATTACCCGGATGGCACGCAACTACCAGCCTCCGGGCAATCCGCAGGAGTTGATGACGAAGCAGGTGGATTTCGCCAGGAAATCCTTCGAGACAACGCTGAAGAATGCCGGCGAGGTCGCCGACCTGGTTCGGAAATCCGGCACCGAATCGGTCGAAATCCTGCGCGACAGGATCAAGGACGCGATGGCGGAAATCCGGGCCGGCTACGACGGGAAGTGAGCAATCCAGGACGCCTATTCGGGTTTTCCGGATCGGGTTCAGGCGGCTGAGCAATCGGCGCGTGCGGCTGCGCGTTCGCGGCTTGCCGTAAAACCGTCAACTCTGAGGGTGAAATCGAGGCGCCGCGAATTGACAGGAGCCGCCGGTTCATGGTCGGGAGATTGGCAGAAGCCAGCAGGAAAGCAGGAATGACGGAAAATCGGCCGAGGACGCCGCCGACCTTTGAACAGTTGCGGACAATGGCCGGCCAGGAGATCGGCGTGTCGGACTGGACGACGGTCGACCAGCAGCGCATCGACCAGTTCGCCCAATGCACGGGCGACCACCAGTGGATACATGTCGATCCGGAGCGCGCGAAGCGGCAGAGCCCGTTCCGCACTACGATCGCGCATGGCTATCTGACGCTGTCGATCATCGGCGCGCTGGCGCTGGAAATGGGCATCGTGCCGGAAAACACGCAAGCCGCTTTCAACTATGGCTTCGACAAAGTGCGCTTCCTGGCGCCGGTGAAGTCCGGCGCACGTATCCGGCTGCGCACGACGCTGCTCACCATGGAAGACCGCGGCCCCGGCCAATATCTGATGAAGGCCGCGAACACCGTCGAGATCGAGGGCGAGCAGAAGCCGGCGCTGACTGCCGAGACGCTGGTGATGATGTATGAGCGCCGCAAGCGGGCAGGCGCCTAAGCTCTGCCGCTGCCGGGCTGCGATGCGGCTTTGCGGCGGGACGCCGCCATTGCACTTTCAAGCACCCTGAAGCTGCGCTCATCCGCGCATTGGGCGACGTTGAAACGCATGAAGCGGCCGGCGGAGTGCGACAGGCTGAAGGCGTTGCCGGGCGCCAGCACGACATTATCCGCCAGCGCATGGCGGGCGACATCGGCGGCGTCGATGCCGTCGGGCAGGCGGCACCACAGGAACATACCGGCCGCCTGATCGATCCAGGGCATAACGGCCATTGCTTTCAGCCTGCCGGCTGTTTCGGCCATTGCGCGCGACAGGCGGGTGCGCAACTGCTCGACATGCTTGCGGTAGCTGCCGTCCTTCAGCAGAGTCAGCACCAGTTCCGAGGAGAGCCTCCCGCCGCCGAAAGTGGTGGCGATCTTGAGGTCAATCAGCCGTTCCATCCAGTCGCGGGGCGCGGCGATGAAGCCGCAGCGCACCGAAGCCGACAGCGTCTTGGAGAAGGAACCGATCTGGACGACGCGGCCGAGGCCATCGAAGGCCGCCAGCCGCGGCGCCGGCGTGTGCTCGAAATCGGCGAAAATGTCATCCTCGACGATGGCGAGATCCGATTGATCGGCAAGCTTGAGCAGCCGGTGCGCTATAAGCGACGAGAGCACCGCGCCGGTCGGGTTGTGAAGCGCGGAATTGGTGATGTAGAGGCGCGGCTTGTGCTCGGCGAGCGCTTGCGCGAAGAGGTCGATATCGGGCCCTGAGGGTGTCATCGCGACACCGACCACTTTGGCGCGGTGCGCGCGCAGCAACGCATGGAAGTTGAAATAGCAGGGATCGTCGACCAGCACCGCATCGCCCGGCTCGAGGAGCAAGCGGCACACCAGGTCGATCGCCTGCGTCCCGGACTCGGTGAGCATGATCTGGTCCGGCGAAGCCTCGACGCCGTGCGCCGACAGGCGGCGGGCAAGCAGCTGCCGCAGTGCCGGCAGGCCAAGCGGCGTGCCGTAGTCGGCAAGCGTCGCATCGTCGGCTCGGGCGGCGCCGCGCAGTGCTTGCCGCAACGCGGCCTGAGGCATCCAGGAAGCCGGCAGCCAGCCGCAGCCCGGTTTCAGCATATCGTCGCCTGCCTCCAGGGCTTGCCGCGAGACCCAGAGCGGGTCGACGGCGCGGTCGAGCCGCGGGCCGATCTCGGCCAGCGACAGCGGCGCAAGCGGGCCGGCGGCAAAGAAGCCGGAGCCCGGCCGCGAGCGGATCGTGCCTTCCGCCGCAAGCCGCTCATAAGCCTCGACCACCGTAGACTTCGACACCTGCATCGTGCCGGCGAAGGCGCGGATCGAAGGCAAGCGCGCGCCCGGCGTCAGGATGCGCGCGGCGATCCGCTGCCGGATTGCCGACATGACGGCTTCGACGAGCGTTCCGGCATTCGTCGCCTTCGGGTCGGGCGTGTCCATCTGTACTTCCCTGTCGACCAATACAGTTTTGCGGAATTGTACCCCATTGTCTCTGGCAACGCCATGCGCTGCGCCGGTACAGAAGCGCAAACGGAGCGGATGATGGATAAGAGTTTCAACGGCTGGCTCAACGGCTTCATCGGCGTTCTGATCTTCAGCGGCTCGTTGCCGGCGACGCGCGTGGCGGTGGTCGATTTCGACCCGACCTTCCTGACATCGGCCCGTGCGGCGATCGCTGGCCTGCTCGGCATCGCAATGCTGTTCCTATTCCGCGAGAAGCGCCCGGATCGCGGCGATCTGGTCTCGCTGGTCGTCGTTGCGCTGGGCGTCGTGGTCGGCTTTCCTCTCCTGACGGCGCTGGCGCTCAAACATGTCACGGCGGCGCATTCCATCATCTTTGTCGGCCTGCTGCCGCTGGCGACGGCGATCTTCGGTGTGCTGCGCGGCGGCGACCGTCCGCGCCAGGCCTTCTGGCTGTTTTCCTGCCTGGGCAGCACGCTAGTCGCGGGTTTCGCGCTGTCGCAAGGCGTGACCGCCTCACCGGTCGGCGACGGGTTGATGCTCGCAGCCATCATCGCTTGCGGGCTGGGCTATGCGGAAGGTGCGGCGCTGTCGCGCAAGCTCGGCGGCTGGCAGGTGATCTGCTGGGCCTTGGCGCTGTCGCTGCCGGTCATGTTAGCGCTGAGCTTTGCGACCCTGCCGCCGTCTTTTGCCGCTGTCGGCTCCGGCGCATGGATCGGCCTCGGCTATGTCTCGCTGTTCAGCATGCTGATCGGCTTCGTGTTCTGGTATCGCGGCCTGGCGCAGGGCGGCATCGCCGCGGTCGGGCAATTGCAACTGCTGCAGCCCTTCTTCGGCCTGGCGCTCGCGGCGAGTCTGCTGCACGAGCAGGTCAGCCCGCTGATGGTGGTGGTCACGCTCGGCGTGGTGGCCTGCGTGTTCGGGGCGAAGAAGTTCGCCAGGTAGGGAGCCTACTCAAAACTTCGTCACCACGCCGATGCCGATGCCCTCGAAGCCGCCCATCGCCATCAATGCGGCTGGCGCCTCATCGAGGCTGATCCTTTTGCCGACCAACAGTTCGGGCTTCAGCTTGCCGGTGCGAATCATGTCCATCATGGCGGAATAGCGGTAGGCCTGCATGCCGTGGCTGCCGAGGATTTCGAGCTCGAAGGCGATGACCTTGTCCATCGGCACTTGCGGGCGGGCATGGTCGCCCAGCATCAGCCCGACCTGAACATGGCGACCGCGCCGGCGCAGATTGGCGATCGAGTTGAAGCACGTGGTTGGATGGCCGAGCGCGTCCATCGACATATGCGCGCCGCCGTTGGTGATCTGCTTGACGGCCTTGACGACATTGGGCGTGGTCGAAGCGTTGATGGTCGCGACCGCCCCGATCCTTTTCGCAAACTCCAGCTTCTCGTCGGTGAGGTCGATGGCGATGACATTGGCGCCCATGGCGCTGGCGATCATGATCGCCGAGAGACCGACACCGCCGCAGCCATGCACCGCCACCCACTCGCCGGGCGTCACCCGGCCCTGATCGACGATGGCGCGGAAGGAGGTGACGAAGCGGCAGCCGAGGCTGGCGGCAGTGGCGAACTCCATCTCGTCCGGCAGGCGTACGAGATTGGTGTCGGCATGCTCGATGCCGACATATTCGGCGAACGAGCCCCACCCCGTGAAGCCAGGTTGGGTCTGGTGCTCGCAGACCTGATGGTTGCCGGAGTTGCATTCGAAGCAGCGGCCGCAGCCGACGGCGAAAGGCACGGTGACGCGGTCGCCGGCCTTCCAGCGGCTCACCTGCTTGCCGGCGGCGACGACGACGCCCGCCAGTTCATGGCCGGGGACATGCGGCAGCGTGATGCCGTCGTCATGACCCATCCAGCCATGCCAGTCGCTGCGGCAAAGACCGGTCGCCTCGACCTTGATGACGACGCCATCCCCCGCCGGCTTGGGGTCAGGCACGGTCTGGATTGTTGGCGCTTCGCCGAATTTTTCGAAGACGACAGCTTTCATGGGAGTGCTTTCTATCCAGTTCAAAGGCAGTACGGTTTTGGGTAGTAGGTCCCAAGCTAAGTCGGCAATGGTGGTTGGTCGAGCAATGGTTGCCGCTCGCAAAACCACTCGCCGGCTTCGGCATCCCATGGCCAAACACCGGAGGTTGTCGGAAAGATAAGCTGCATAATCCGGAAAACGGGCCCGTCGTAAAACCATAGGTCCCAACCGAAAAGGTCGGGATGGACCGCACCGAATTGACAGTCGAAGCCACCTCCCAGGAAACCCGGCGCCCGCTCTCCAACGTTGAACCTCTCGCCGCTGCGCACTCGTCGGCAATACTCGTTGCTGATGGTCTGCGAAAGCTCCGGCTTGAGCCCGATGACGACCAGCTCAGGGGCTTTGAAATTGTACTCTATCCCCACCGAGTAAGCGAATGGCGGGTGCTCGTCGTCCTCCAGCACGTAGAGGATATGACAGCCATACTCCTCGATATCGGCGAGCGTCTTAGCCTCGTCGGGATCCCTTGCTTCTCTATTCGGCATCGATCTGGTTCTGCGGCGCAGCCTTCTGGAACGCCGGCAGCGCCATGCAGGCGGCGTGGATGCGCGAGATCACCGGATAGGCCGCCATGTCGACGCCGAAGCGGGCATTGTTGGTGACCTGCGCGGCGAGGCAGATATCGGCGAGCCCCGGTGTATCTCCATGGCAGAACCTGCCGGTCTCGGGCGAGGCGGCCAGAATCTTTTCAAGCGGCTGGAAACCTTCATTCACCCAATGCCGGAACCAGTTGACGACATCCTCGTCGCCGGCGCCGAACAAGGTGCGCAGCGAGGTGAGCACGCGCAGATTGTTCACCGGATGGATGTCGCAGGCGATCATCTGCGCCAGCATCCGGACCCTGGCGCGTCCCAGCGCATCCTTGGGCAACAACGGCGGCTCGGGCTCGATCTCGTCGAGATATTCGATGATCGCCAGCGACTGGGTTAAAAGCGTTCCGTCGTCGAGCACCAGCGCCGGCACCAACCCTTGCGGATTGACCGCGAGATAGGCGGGCTCGAGATGCTCGCCATGGCGCAGATGGTGGGGCACATAGGTGTAGGTACGCCCCTTCATCTCCAGCGCGATCCGCACCCGGTATGAGGTGGAGGATCGATAATAGTTATGGAGGACGAGGTCGCTCATCGCCTCGGCTGCCCGATGGTGACCTCGACGGCGCCGATGCCGTCGACGCCACCAGTGATCTTGTCGCCCGCCTGAACCGCGCCAACGCCGGCCGGCGTGCCGGTGAAGATCAGGTCGCCGGGCTGGAGCTCGACCGACTCGCTGCAGATCGAGACGACATCGGCGACGGGCCAGATCAGCTCGGCGAGGTCGCCGTCCTGTTTTACGTCACCGTTTACAGCGAGCCAGATGCGACCCGTTTCGGGATGGCCAGACCTTGCGACCGGAAGCAGCGGGCCGCAAGGCGCGGAGAAGTCGAAGGCCTTCGACCAGTCCCAGGGGCGGGCCGCTTTCTTCGCCTGGTCCTGCAGGTCGCGGCGAGTGAGGTCCACGCCGACGCCATAGCCCCAGACATGCGCGAGCGCCTCGGTGCGAGGGATGCGGAAGCCGGCCTTGCCGATCGCCACGACCAGCTCGATCTCGTGGTGGAGATTGCCAGTCAGCGGCGGGTAGGGGATCTCGGCGCCGCTGTCGACCACGGCGTCGGCCGGCTTGGTGAAGAAGAAGGGCGGATCGCGCTCGTCATTGCCGAGTTCTCGCGCATGCGCCGCGTAGTTGCGGCCAACGCAGAAGATGCGGCGCACGGCAAACCGTTCCGCCGAGCCGGTCACCGCGACCGAAGCGATCGCGGGCGGAGGGAGGACGAAGTCTGCCATAAGCGGTCTCTGCGTTGGATTATGAAATCGATCCGCACATTCGGCCGATTTCGGCAGGCGGGCAAGGCATTAGGCCACGAAACATTGCCCACTATGCCGGCTTCACCAAGCGGCGGCAGGATCCGCCGCGGCCCCTTTTTCTTTTGTGTTCGCAATCGGTTGGCAGGAACTGCCTGTGAATTCGCTGCTTCGCACTTGCACAAGATTATCCCGCACTGCAAAATAACTGCGGCGGGGAAAACGAAGCGGTTCCAGGCACGGCTATGCCGGGACCTCGAGTTGCGAGGGACGGGCATGACCGACATCTCCGCGACGGCCGGCGTCCTGCCGCGGGCCGCAGCCGACAAGGCGGCACGGGCAAGGCTGGCCTATCTCGACGGCTGGCGCGGCCTGTCGATCGCCTTCGTGCTGATCGGCCATTTCTTTCCGATTCGCGGCATCAATCTCGGCGTGCTCGGCGTCGAGTTCTTCTTCGTGCTGAGCGGCCGGCTGATGGGGGAAATCCTGTTCGTCGAGCGCTTTCCGCTGAAGAACTTCTTCAAGCGCCGGTTCGCCCGCGTCTATCCAGCCCTGCTGGTGTTCGTGGTTGCCGTCATGATCGGGCTCTCCGGCACCTTCATTGCCTTCAAATGGAAGGCGGCGCTTACCGCGCTGACATTCACCTACAACTATGCCGGCATTCTCATCAATCGCGCGGGCGCGCTCGACCATATCTGGTCGCTTGCCATCGAGGAGCATTCTTATGTCATCCTGGCGCTGATCAGCGTGGCGGTTTCCAGGCGCGCGAATGTCGTGCGCCTGCTTGTCATGCTGTCGCTGCTCGCTATGGCCAACGGCGCTATTTCCTACTGGGTCTTCGGCATGGACTACGAAACCAGCTATTGGCGAACCGACGTGCATATCGCCTCGATCCTGCTGTCGGCGGCGATCTGCCTGCTCAAGGCCGATGGACACCTGCCGGCATTCCTCAGGAGCCGGCATCTGGCGCTGGCGGCCGCGGTGGGGGGAATCTTGCTGTTCCTCGATCCGGTGCCGACGCCCTTGCACTATCTGCTGGGCGTGCCGCTGCTGGCGCTCGCCGTCAACACGCTCGACTTCGCCGGCGGCTATCTGACCGGCCTACTGTCATCGCGGCCGATGGTGATGCTGGGGCTGTGGTCCTACTCGCTCTATCTGTGGCAGCAGCCCTTCTACAAATTCGTCTATGACCGCGACGTGGCGCCGATCCCGATGCTGGCCGCGGTCTTCGCCTGCGCCCTGGCGAGCTACTACATCGTCGAGAAACCGGCGCGCGGCTGGCTCAACCGCAATTGGTGAGGAGGTCAGGCCTTGCCGGTTTTTTGTGCGGCGAGATAGCGCCGAAGCCCGGCTTCGCCGCGAGGTGTGGTCCAGCGGTGATTCCACGCGAAAGCCGGCCTCAGCAAGGGTGCCAGGAGTTTGAGGATCGGCCTCTCCACGATGACCTGCCAGGTGAGCTTCACATGCGTTCCGCTTCCGGCTGGCGACAGCTCAGCCCGCCACAGGCCGTCGAAATCGCCGAAGGTCTTCACCACCACCAGCCGGCCAGGATCGAGCTCCGCGGCCTCGATGATGAAGTTCAGCTCGTAGGGCAGGGCGCCTCGCGCCCTGGCTCTTGCCCGTGACCCGACGACGGCCTTGCCTTTCTTGTCGAGCGGCTCGACTTCCTTGTAGGCGTCGCCCCACCAGAGCGGCAGCAACTCGGCGTCGGACAGAACGTCCCACACTTCCTGCGGCGTGGCATCGGGAATGTTCCAACTCTCGTCGAAGCGGAAGACGTTGCTTGGCATGATGTCACGCCCCCGGCACGCGAAGACGATACATCAGCTGCAGCTTCTGTTTGTGGCCAGTGCGGCGGCCGCATGAGACCTTGTTTGGCTCATGGTTGAAGCCTCTGGCTTCCAGGGCCATGCGCTAGTCGATCGGCTTGGCGTAGTAGCGCACCGACTTCCTGCCGCCGTGGATCACGGCATCGCCGACCTCGCCAAAGCCGAGCGCCGCGTGAAAGGCATCCGATGTGGGGTTCGGGGGATCGGCATTGACCTCGCAGGTTACGATCGTGTGGCATGCGCGCCTGACATGCTCGAACAGATCCTCGTAGAGACGGCGGGCATGGCCGCGGCCGCGCGCTTCGGCCGCGACCACCACCCGGTCGACATAGACGAAGCGGGAGTAGCGCTCACGAAACCAGAGGAAGTTCGGGCTTTCGTAGCTGGCATCCTGATCGAAGCACATGATGAAGGCTTCGAGCGCCCCGATGCGGCGCGTGTAGAAAGCCTGCCCGATCAGGAATGACAGGCGCTCCGGCTCAAGCCAGGACAACTCGGCGGCATGCTCGTTGTTGAGAGCGAGAATGGCGGCCTCGTCGGCAGGCGAAACGCGGTCGATCGGCGAGCGAGCTTTCGACATCGTCACTTCCCGCATCAGACCCTCGCGGCCGCGATCGTTGCCGCCGCCAAGTCCTGGTCGGTCACCGTGTTGCGGTACTCGCGATCGAGATCGGTGCCGCCCATGCCGACATGCGGGTTGCGGTAGCGCATGGCGCTCGGCACGTCGGCAAGCGCGGCGAAATGCATCTCGGTCAGTCCGGTTTGCCGGCGAACCTCGCCGATATTGTCGGGCGCCAGCCCGCCGCAGCCGAGGATGATGATGCGTGCGCCGGCCTGGCGAACCAAGCGCGCGAGCAGATCGACGCCCTCCAGCGCCGTGTCGCGTTGCCCGCTGGTCAGCACGCGGCCGACCTTGCAGCGGATCAGCGCTTCGAGCGCCTCGGCCGGGTCACGCGTCATGTCGAAGGCGCGGTGGCAGGTGACATTGAGGGGACCGGCGGCGCGCACCAGTTCGCTCATTCTCGCTTCATCGATTGCGCCGTCAGCGGTCAGGCAGCCGACGACGATGCCGGCCACGCCGAGATCGCGCAGCGCGCCGATATCGGCCAGCATCGATTGGTATTCCGCCTCGCTGTAGAGAAAATCGCCGCCGCGCGGGCGTACGATAACATGAAACGGGATGGTCGCACGTTCGAGGGCTACGCGCACCGTGCCGAGGCTCGGCGTAATGCCGCCTTCGACGAGGCTGGCGCAAAGCTCGACCCGGTCGGCGCCGGCGGCCTGCGCGGCAAGCAGCCCGTCAATGCCTTCGACGCAGAGTTCGATCAGGGGCCTTTGAGCGGCGGTCACCATCATCCATCCATGTTGAAGAGAAAGCGCAGCCCTAGCATTGGGGCGATCGAGGCGAAAGCCGCATCAATCGGTCCAGCAAGCGAAGCGGTCACTTTGCGCTTCCGGTTTTGTTCGGCGCGCAGTTATTGATTGCTCAAGACTTGGAGCGCCCGCCCTACCGCGGAACAGCTGAGCCCCGTTGCCTCGCTACTGCTTCAGGATTGTGTTCTTGGCGCCTTGTTCGACCTGGTCGATCACCAGCAGCTTCACCGGATCGCTGCCGATATTGGTCGCCTGATGCCACTGGCCGATCATCTCGACGATGAAATCGCCGGTCTTGTAAGTGTTGCTGCTGCCGGTCTCGACATTGGTGACCTTGAGGGTGCCTGCCTCGACATAGGCATAGCGCGGGAAGGGATGTTTGTGCACCGGCAGCGTCGCGCCGGGCGCGATCTGATAGGCTGAGACCTGGACTGCGGCAGCTTGATCGGCTGGCCGGATGCCGTCGTCGTCTTCGACGCCAATGGCGTCACGACAACAGGTGTGGCCGAACTGTCCAGAGCGTCGGCGGTGGTTGCATAAAAAGCGGCCGCCAGCAGCAGCGCCGATGCCGGAATGTTTCGCACGATTTCCTCCCGAAATGATCGGCAAAATCGCCTAAGCGCTGTCGACTCGCAAGGAGAAAGGATTTTGGGCTTCCCGGGCTGTATGAACTATCAGCTGCCAGGTCCTTCAAATCTGCCCCCCACTTGGGTGCTGCCGCACCCAGTCCCTTGATAGACCGGAATCATCCCCTAGTTAGTTTCCCTGGCGTAGTCGCGAGTTGCCTGGGGGTGCTGCGCCGTTCTGACGGCATGCGGCGGAAGGACGGCCGGCCGAAGCGCCTTTGGAGGGTGCCGTGCGTCAATATCTGGGATCCAGCTTGGTCCGTTTCGCGTTCGCGTGCTCTGTCGCGATAGCTTGCGCGGGAGCCGCGGCCGCCGGCGAGCGCGGCCAAGGTCATAACGCTGGTGGCGATCACGGGAATAACGGAGGTCATGGCGCTGGCAGCAACAACGGTCAGCACAACGGAACTAGCGGCGATCCCGGTGGCTCCGGCGGCAGTCCGCCGTCTGACCCACCGTCCCCACCGTCTAACGATGACGGAAGCAGCCCCACCACAACCGGGTCAGTGACGTCAAGGGCGGGCGTAGCCGGCAACGGCGGAAGGTCGCTCGACCTTCCGCCCGCCCTGCTGCCCTTCGAAGACAGCGCCATTCCACTGGCAGTCCATCCAATCGAAGTGCTGCCGGGTGTCCCGGACAACATCGTTCGTGCCTGCCGTGAGGCAATCGAGCAGGCCGCAGCTCAGTTTGGCGCGACCAGTGTGCGCGTCAGCAGTGCAGGTTCCGTACGGCGGTTGAGCCGACAGAGGATATCGGCTCCCGTCCAGGTCAGCATCGACTACGGATATCAAGGCGGCGTCGAGACGCGCCAGGCGCCGGTCGGCTGCGAATTGAACGCGAAAGGCAGCGTGATCGGGCTGACATAGCGCACAGTGGGAGCCCTCGCCGTAGACGTCGAGTTCATGCCGCCCAGCGGCAGATTTTCCAGGGCAGTCGTTCCAGCTCAGTCCAACGTCGAGTGGCTTGGCCGGAGGGAAAACGGAAGCGTAATGGCACGCACACGGATTTCGCGCGACGGTTTGCGAACCTTGCTGGACGTAGTCTTCTTTTGGCTGACAGCTTTCGTCTGGCCTGCGCCGGCCGATGCGCGGCCAGTGCGCGGCTTCAGCGGCGGCTCTATCTGAGCGTCGCGGCGCTGAGCCCGAAGCTTATCATTATCGGCACGTGCGGCGGCCAGCTCGCGGGCGAAAGAAACCGTCGCTTCACGTTGCTTGTCCAGAGCCTCCTTCAGCCTCATGGCGGCCTGTCCCAAAAGTTGGCGGGCTGTGTCACGCTCGAGGCGGGCTTTGTTGAGGTTCTCTCCGACCGACACTGCTGAAGCGCGTTCGCTCTCCAGCGCCTGCGCCGTCTCGCTAACAGTCTGCTCCGCATGTTGCTTCGCTGCGACAGCCCTGCCTCGCTCCTGCAACGCCGCGTCGCGTTCCAGCCGGGCCTTGTCGAGGTCCTCACGGGCCGCGACTGCCGAAGCGCGTTCGCGCTCCAGCGCCTGCGCTGTTTCAGTTGCAGCCTGCTCGGCATGCACTTTCGCCGTGACAGCCTTAGCTCGCTCCTGCTCAGCCGCGTCGCGCTCGAGGCGGGCTCTGTTGACGTCCTCTTGGGCCGATATTGCTGAAGCGCGTTCGCGTTCCAGAGTCTGCGCCGTCTCGGCGGCAGTCCGCTCGGCACGCTCTTTGGCTAAGACGGCGTTGGCTCGCTCCTGTTCGGCCGCGTCGCGCTCGAGCCGGGCTTTGTCGAGGTCCGCACGGGCCGCGACTGCTGAAGCCTGTTCCCGTGCCAATGCCTGCGCCGTCTCGGCAGCAGTCTGCTCAACCCTTGCTCGCGTCGCGGCGGCACCGGTCCGTTCCCGCTCAGCCGTGTCCGCGATCGCGGCCTTGGACTGCTCCATTTCAGCGATGTCGGCACGAAGGTCCTCCGACTTCCGGCGCTCCTCGTCAAGCATTCCGCTCGCTTGCGCCAGCGAAGCCTCGGCTTTGGCGCGATCCCCGGCGGCTTTGGCTTCCAGCTGTTCAATTTGCGCTCGCGCTTGCGCTAGGTCGCGCGCCATCTGTTCGGTTCGCTCCCGTTCGAGGCGAGCAGCGGGCATCTGTATAAAGACATGGTCAATGGTTTCGCTGATCCGCGCGCGGATATCTTGCGCAATCCACCGCAATGCCTCGAGCGTGCGGGCTGCCACAAGTTCGTTGCGCAAACGCTCCTCGCTGGCGTCGTCCGCGGCTGCCATGCTTGTCTTCAGCACCTCGATCTGCTTGCGCGTCTCAGCGAGCGCACTCTCCAGAGCGGCACTCCTGGCGCGCTCCTCCTCCATCGCTCGGTGCTCTTGGCCAGCCAATTCCGTTGCAGCTGCTGCCTGAGCACGAGCTGCCTCGACCTGTGCTTCGGCAGCGTTGAGATCCGGTTTGGGCAATTCGCCGTTCGTGGGTGCGTCGGTTGATGCCGTGCTGGCAGGAATCTCCAAAGGGCGTGAAAGATCGGGAAGGGAGTAGCTATCGGCCCGCGAAACAGCGGGGGCGCTTTCGACCGGCTTTTGTTTCGTCAACGCATAGCCAAGCGGCACGGCCAGACAAATTGCGGCGACGCTCAAGCGTAACAAGGGGCTCGTCGGCCTGCGAACACGGGGAGGTAAGGCCATGGCGAAGCTTGTCGCCGGAGCGAAAGCATCGGGCAGGTCCTCGCGCGAGTTCTCGCCCGCTTCGGGCGTCGTGTTGAGATAATCCTTTCGCACCCCGGACTTACCGGAGTTTAGACCCTGAACATCCGGGGCCGGGGGCACGGCGGCCCGGGAAGAAGCCGGCTTGGCTGCAAGATTGCGTGGGCGATCCCAGGCCCAAGAAGCCTCATCGAGGGGAATAGGCGTGCTTTCGCTCAGGTAGCCATACTGGTGACGCCGTCTCGCTGCGATGAGGATACGCCGGACCACAAGGAAGAAGCCTACCAATACAAATATTGTCATCCCGCCCAGGAGAGCGAGACCTGTGTCGTCTGCGTAAAACCCGGCAAGATCTGACATCGCCGTACCTGCGCGGTTTCCGATGTAACTTTAAGCTCGTGAAGCGGTGTGTGGCTCCTCGCCCTGGCTAACTTTGCTGCCTGCCTTCGAAGCTGTCACCGCTTCGGCCCCAGTACTGGGGGAATTTTGTCGATGCATGGCTGGGCGCCGGTCGAAAGCCAGCTCGCGCCTCTCCATCCTCAACGTCCCGGGAAGTTCTCCCACGGTGCGCGCCATGCCACCATTTCGGAGTCTGGACGCTCCATCGTAAAGCTAGGTCACAGACCTCGGTGGTCAACCATCCTGGGCGACAGTTCGGCCATGCAAAATGGCCATCGCGGTGCCGGCACGAGCGCCAAGACTCCCGCGGCTACCTCATCAAGCTCGACGAACTGGTGACGATCCCGAAATCGGCAGGCCATTTGGTCCTGCTGCCGAGAGAGGATCTGGCACTTGGCGGATCTCAGTAGATCGTCATGAGGATCGGCAGGTAACTGCCTGCTCGCAGTTGTTCGATTGCTTCAATGGCGGGAAAGGCTGCGGGGAAGTACAGTCCATCCTGGAAGTTGCGCTTGAGCGCTTTCGGGGAGAAGACAACTTCGGCAGAGTCCGTATATTGGGACAGTTTCGGCCAGAACAGCGGCGTATAGCGCGCATAGGAATCGTATTGCGAGCCGAAGATCGTCTTCAGGTGTTCGGCCTCCTTGGCTGCCGTGATGACCAAGATCCAATAGCTGAAAAATCCCAGCGCCAGAGCGACGGCGATCGATCCATGGATCAATCCGATCCCAGCTGCTCCAAGCGTAGAAAAGAGATAGAGCGGGTTTCTGGTCAACGAGTAGGGGCCGGAGGTAATCAACTCCAGATTCTTCTTTGAACCGATATAGAGAATGCTCCACATCCTGCCAACGAAGCAGGTGAGGACCAGGCCGAGACCCGCCATCTGGATCAGTTCATGTACGCCCCCACCCAATCCGGGGTGCGAAAACAGGATAACAGTTGCAGCAACCAGCCCCGCTGCCCGAGCGGCGTTTATCCGCATCCTTTGATTGACTGGTTGAACTCTCATCGAGGCCCCCGGGAATGAAGAGGCCGCGTTTCTGGGCTCCGCATTTTGACGGCACCCCCCGATATGCGGCTCGCTTGCGCTTGCCAGGCTTTGCTGGCTGTGCGGTTGAACAGGAGGGGTATCGATCATTGGATCGTCTCCTCGGTAAGCTGAAGGAAGACGTCCTGGAGCCGCCCGCCCTCGGCCTCGAAGGCGAGGATCGGCATCTCGGCGCGGATCAGGACGTTCGGGATTTCGTTGTTGAGATGGCGGTTTTGAGGTGTTTTGGTCGGATCAAGAAGTTCGACGCGCAGCCAGCCCGCGTCTCCATTGACAAAATGTCCCGTGACAGGCTGCAGAATGGTCGTCAGGATGCGGGTGGAGGTCGCTTCTGTGTCGATCGTTCCCCCTGCGCGCCGGCCGGGTTCTTGGCTTCCTCGGCCCAAACGGCGCTGCAGGCAAAACGCCTTTCGTGACCAATAGGACTTGTTAGGGTCTTCGGGCGCGAAGACGTGAGCAGATGAGCCGGGCGCTACGGCGACACTTCCGCGAGACATTCAGTGCAGGCTCCCTGGTGCCTGCCAGCACGCTTTCAGGTTGACGCGCCTATTTATCGCTGCGGTCGTTAGGCTTTACGATTCGGCAGTTGAGCTGACTCGCTTGCGACGGGATTACCCCTTTTTGCGAAGGGGCCTCGTCCGTGATGTCCGACATCAACGCCAGAGTGGGCTTAACTGAGAGAGCGAGATTTCGGCTCATCATAGCGCTTGAAGGAAGTCGTCGCCGAGCAGGCGCTGGAGCTGCGGCTGCAAAAAGGCATGATCGCGACGGGAGCGACGACGGTCCCGGAACGGCGCCACCTCCCGCTCGGGACGTCCGGAACTTCGCATGAGCCGCTACGGCTTTCGGTTAGGCCGGCAAAGCCGTTTTGGGCTATCGGTCCGCCGGCGCGCTTTGTCCTATCTTGGGTTTCCAACGTCGGGCAACGGTCGCACTGGCTCCCTTAGCCAGCCTACGCTCCGCTGGCGCGGCGGGTCGGTTGCGCAACACTTGTCAACTTGATGGGTCGCAGTGCTGCAGGCGAAGCTCGCGCAAATACGTACAAACCGCACACCGCCAGCAGAGCCATAAGCAAGGAGTACGCGAACTCGGCCCCCGGCAGAGGCGGCAAGCGGCACTGCGTGCTTGTCTGGTCGACTCCAGTGTTGGTGCTCCGATGAGATCATATGAAGGAGGTCTCCCATGAAACCTGCTGGTTACTACCTAGCGCCCGGCGCGTTCGTCCTCGTGCTTGCCGGGGCGACCGGCGCGTCGGCCGCGGAACAGCCGATCGCCTGCAAGAAGGTGCCGTTGGTGGTGCGGGACAGGTTCCACAAGGATTTTCCCGTCGCTAAGGTCAAGGCATGCGCCCGCGAGGTCGAGAACGGAGAACTGGTTTTCGAGATAGCAAGCGTCGAGGGCGCAATGACGCGCGATGTGCTCTACCATCAAGACGGTAAGGTCATCGTCGTCGAGGAATCAATTCCGATGGAAGCGGTGCCTCAATCGGTGCGTGCGGCCGTTGATACGAAATTCGCAGGTGGAAAGATCAAGCTTGCGGAGAAGCTGATGCGCGACGGCAAGGTGAGTTACGAGTTCCAGATAAGCTACAAGGGCAAGAACGTTCAGCCCGTCTTCGATCCGGATGGAAAGGAAGTGAAGGGCTGATGGGCGAAACTCTTGCACTGAAGGGTCGCTGACATAGCTTCAATCAGCCTGAGAGAAGAAACAAGTCCGGCGCAGGCAGACGGGCTTGCGGACCTCACTCGAGTTCAGCAGAAGGCAGCCGTCAACAAGCGCCGGACATTCGGACGGTCGAACCTACCTGCCTAACTTCACGTGTCCGCCGAATTGGAGCGTCGCGCGCACACTGAAGGTGTGCGTTCTCTCGTCCTCAGCATTCTCCGCGAATGTGTAGGCGGCGCCGAGGTTCCATTTCGCCGCGCCGGACGGCGCGTCTTCTTCTTCCCCAGACGCATAAATTACTTCGAAATCCGCCAATTGCTCGCGGGTGTCCGGACCGTCGGCGACAAGGTTCCGCTGATGCGTGTAGGTGGCTATGTAGGTCATAGGTTGCACTTCCAGCGCGACAGATCCGGTGAGAAGCAGAGCGTCGTCCGGACCGCCATCGAAATGCTTAAGGTAGGCCGATTCGCCGAGAAGCCTCAGTGTGTTCCCGTTGAGGTCGAAGCTTCCAGTGGCGGCAGCAAGGTAGGCCAATTCATTGCCGGTCCCCGGCAGCGGTTCCTCTTCTTCTTCCTCCTCCTCCCCTGTGTCGGCGGAGAGCCCGGGCTTCTGGTATCGGATGCCAAGGCGATAGCCAAATTCACCGTCCTTGTAACAATCGCCCTTTTCTGCGCCTTTGCAGCCATCAAGGGTAACCGAGAATGAGGATAAACCGGTGGTGTTGCCGGCACCGCCATCCGCCAGCGTGAGCCGTCCACGGTTGGTAAAGAGCGACTCGCTGAGGAACGTCCGGTCGGTCGTGAATACCGTCGCGGCCAGGGCATGGTTCAGCCCAAAGCCCTCGAAGCCAACAACAGCTTCGCCACCCAGACGTTCGTCAGCGTCAAAAACAGACGCCAGATCCGGGGCGTGTATCCCCGGCAGGGCTTCGCTGGCCAGGCTGAACACCGTGTCGAACTTTCCGGCCCTCACGGTCAGGGGATCGACCTTAGCGAGGGCGTAGAGCTCACCGACATAGGTGCCGATCCCTTGAAAGGCCGCATCCTCCCCGGGTTCCGGGTCGACCACGGGCTCGGTAATGATGGCGCTCACGAACCGAAGATAATCCGTCGGCGCGTAGAAAAGATCGAGCTCCAACTTCGGAAAGAACACATCGGATCTCAGGAAAGACGGATGTGCGCCAAATATCCAGTCGTTCTGCAGCTCCGCGGTAGCCTCGTACCCCGCGCAGGGCGCAGCGCATTCTTCGGCCAGAGCCGGTATCGTTTCTTCGGCCAGAGCCCGCTCGTGCTCCTCCGCCAGTGCCGAAGCCGAAGAGTACAGCAGCCCTATGCCACTAAGTGCTAAGATAAAAAGGCGAATGACCGGCGAGCCCCCATGAGATGCACCACGCGTCGATGATATCCGATGGTTCCACTGTGGCAACTGCGATTTCGTCATTTTGTCCCTTACAAACGCGACTTGTCTCATACAAACGCAAACGTGTCGCATCTCTACAACACTGCTTCGCTGTTCCGCGCCCGGTACGCTCCCCCGAGGACCGCCGGCGCAGCAAATTGGCGGTCCTCGGGGGAGCGTACCGGGCTGTCT
>NZ_RZSV01000062.1:0-9531 GCF_004023205.1 Mesorhizobium sp. M1A.F.Ca.IN.020.03.2.1
GGCACCGGCCAGGCAGGGCTGATGCCTCGCACCATCCAACCGCAACTCCTCACCTGAAAGGGTCGATCATGACCAGCATTCCCTTTGCGCAGCCGGGCATGGCGGCACGTGAAGTATCCGAGACGTTCACCTCCGCCGAAATCTTCAATTCGGCCATACCGCACCCTGTCACCGAGGACTTTCCCGTGGCAGGGGATGTAGCGCTGCCGGCTTTCTCGGTTGTCGGCCTCGCGGCCACGGACACCCTGGCCATGGCGACTTTTGTCCATGTGCCCGGCAGCAAGGCGACCGGCCGACTGGTGTTCTCCGGTGTCGGAGCAGTTGACGACGCCATCACCATCGGCGCGACGGTCTATACCTTGAAAGCTGGGCCGACCACTGTCGCCGGTCAGGTCAAGATCGGTGCGACGGCGGCGGAGACCGCCAGCAATTTGATCGCGGCGATCAACGGCGGAGCTGGTGCCGGCTCCGCATACGGCTCGCTCACCACGCCCCATCCCGATGTCAGCGCTCAATCTGATGCCGCCGGCATCGTCGGTATCGTCGCCAAGGCCGCAGGAGCGCCCGGCAACGCGATCGCAACCACCGAGACCGGCGCGGCCATCGCATTTTCGAACACCACCCTCGTCGGCGGGGCGGATCAGATCGGTGTGGCGCCGCTCGGCATCACGACTGCCCCGGTGGTCGACACCGATGTCGCGCAGCGCGTCGCGATCTACCGGGCCGGCAATTTCAATCCGGATGCGCTCAATTGGGATGTCTCGTTCAACACGGATGACAAGCGCGAGGCGGCTTTCCGGAGCGCGCCGGCGCCCACCAACATCCTCATCCGCAAGCGGCTCTGAGCGCAGGGCGCAAACCCTCAACCCAATCGCGGCCCCGGCCGCATCTTTCACAAGGGCCACGACCATGGCGGATTTCGACAACTACGAACTTTGGGATACGCACACCCTGCTCGGTGTGTTCCGCGAACTCGACATCGTGCCGAGCTACTGGCTCGATCTTCTCTTCCCCCACCAGATGTCATCGACCGACGAATATATCGACCTGGAGAAAATTCCGCGTTCGGGGCGGAAGCTCGCGCCCTTCGTCGCCCCGATGGCGCAGGGCCGGGCGATCTACGAGGAAGGCGCGCGCGTCGAACGCTTCAAGCCGGGTTATGTCAAGGCCAGCGATCCGGTGTCGCCGCTGCGGGCTCTCACCCGCCGCCCGGGCACCTTGCTCGGTCCCAATGCGCAGAGCCCCGCGGCGCGCTACGATGCGGTCAAAGCCGACATCCTGCAGTTCCATCGCGTTGCGGTCGAAAGGCTCTGGGAATGGATGGCCGCCAAGGCCGTCATCGACGGCAAGGTCGTCATTGAAGGCAAGGACATGCCGCAGCGGCTGGTCGACTTCGGTCGCGCCGCCGGACACACCGTGGTGCTCGGCGCCGGCGCGCGCTGGGGCGATCCCGGGGTGTCCATCCTCGACGACATCCAGGGCTGGGCGGACACGATGCATTCGGCCGAATTCGGCGGCGCGCCGAACCGCATCACCGTCGGCACGGATGCCTGGGGTGTCATGCGACGCGACAGCGAGATCCTTGCCGAGATGGACTTGACCCGGCGCGGCAATGCCGACCTGACGATCAAGACCGGCCTCATGACCACCGGCGAGGTCCGCTATGGCGGCACGCTCGGTGGCGGTATCGAAGTCTGGGTCTATAAGGACTACTACACCGTCAACGGCTCGGTCACTCCGTTCATGTCGCCCAAGGATGTCGTGCTGACCGGTCCGAACGTGCAGGGCTATCGCTGCTTCGGAACGATCGTCGACGTGCATGCGCAGTTCGAGGCGCTGCCGATCTTCCCGCGCAACTACATCCCTGAAGGCGATGTGGCGATCGAGCAGATCCTCACCCAGTCGGCGCCGCTGATGGTGCCCGTCAATCCGAACGCGACGCTGAAGGCGACGGTCCTCGGCTGATTGCCCCGGTCCGGCATCGTTCTCGGCATTTCAACATCATTGGAGAAAGCATCATGGTCAAAGCCGTTGCTTTGAGCACCGTTCACCTGTGCAAGTCGCCGGGCGAGAAGAGCCCGGAAGGCAAGACAATCAAGCGCGCAGAAATCGAGGTGAAGGCGCCTGGATCAATCATCGACGTCGACAAGAAGCAGCTCGACGATCTTGTCGCAAAGGGTGCCGCGCGCCCAGCCAGCAAGGTTGACCTCGTGAAGGCGGACGAGGCCAGCCAGATGGACCTCGGCCAGGTCTGAGGTCTCACCTTTTCGGAGCCTTTCATGGATATTCGTGCAGCCCGATCGCGCCTTGTCCATGAGACGCGCTCCCGCATGGGCGACCTGATCACCATCCGCGCCAAGCAGCGTGGCGAGATGTCGGTGGCCGACGATCCGTCGCGCCCGGCCATGCTCGGCCTGAAAGGCCGGTTCGACATCGATCTGGACCTTGAATTCCTCGGCGGACGCGATCGCGGCATGGCGCCGACCCGCTACGCCGGCCGGCTGTGCAGCGTTTCGATCCCGCGTGCCGACATGACCTGGCTGCCGAAGGCCGGCGATCAGTGCGAGGTCACCACCCGGCCGGCCGAGCCGATCTATTCGATCGAGCGCGTCGTCGATGACCTGCCCGAGGTGATCGTGTTCTATCTGTCGAACCTGCAGGCCGCGTCGTGATCTCCGCCGAAGGCGGCAACGACGACCGCCCGTCGGGCAGGTTTGCCCGGCCGTCCGCAAGGAGCGGCGAAGCCGAGGCAAGCGAAGGACAGAACGGATGAGCCTGGTTAATGCCATGCTGCGCATGCTGGCCGTCCAGGCGCTGCGCGGCAACACCATTGCCGCCGACGGCGTTACCGATTCCTCCATCGAGGCGTTGTCTTCGATCATGAGCGACCGGCAGGCGCCGGTCATCCTGGTGCGCATCGACGAAACCAAGTATGCCGCCCAGAACGAAGGCTTCTTCGTCACCTCCGGCACCGTGACCTTCGCGCTCGACCTCATCGTTGCCTCGAGCGTCACCTATCAGACGACCGACGGCCAGGCGGTCAACCAGATCGAGATCGCGCCGACCGATGCCGGTCTTGAATTCTCGCTCGACATGCTCGACCGGCAGTGGCGGCGCGTGCTGTCCGACCCGAACAATGCCTTCGCGGAATGCTTCCGCTCGCTTGTCGCCGCGATCGGGCCGGTGAAGGCCGCTCGCGGCGTCGATCCGGAGGACGGCCGCAAGCACGCCATCCGCATGGTCGAGATCGAGATCGAGCCGGTCTGCGATCCCGCTCCGGGCGCCAAGCTGCCTCCCGTCATCGACACGGCACTGACCAAACTGGCGACGGTCGCGGACTACCAGTCTGCGGTCGTCATCATGCGCGGCGAGTTCGCCAAGGGCGTCGACCTGATGAGCTGGCAGAAGATCCAGTCGACCCTGATGACCACGGCAGCGGTGCCGGCCATGCTGGGCGTCGCGCCGCCCGATGCCGGCGAAGTCGTCGGGTTCGACCGGGTCGGCACCCTCATCAACGGCGAGCAGACCGAACTGACGGACGATATCCTGCCCGATCCCGATCTCGGCGGGTCCGCCTGATGCATGACACGGAACTGGTGAAGGTCATCCTCGGCCTGCAGGCCGATATCGCCGCGTTAAAGCGCATGGTCGCCGGCAACCTGCGGTTCGGCACGGTGAAGAAGGTCGATCACGACACCAAGCGCGTGCAACTCTTGCTGTCCGACGCCAATGGCCGCGAATTCCTGTCGCCGCTGCGGCCGTGGGGCGAGATCGCCGGCACCGAAAAGTCCTGGCGGCCGCCGACGCAAGGCCAGCAGATGATGCTGGTCGCGCCGCATGGCGACATGCGCCAGGCGGTCGCGCTGCCGATGACCTATTCGGACCAGAACGCATCCCCGTCGTCCGATCCGGGGACGCGGATCCTGTCGACCTTCGGCGGGGCGACGATGCTGTTCGACGGCGGCGGCGACCGCGCGGAACTGTCGGCATCCCGCGTCGACCTCGGCGCGGCCGAGGGCAAGAAGGTCGCTCGCATAGGCGATAAGGTTCACGTCAGTTCGGGATCTTCGACCGGCCTTTGGCCGATCGTCGAGGGCTCCTCGAAAGTATTCGCCGCCGACTAGGAGGCCTCCATGAAACTCGTTGTCACCAAGCGCGCCCCGCACCTTGGCGTGGCCGGCACCGCCGTCGAAATGACGCCGTCGCAGGCGGCCTATGAGCGGCTGCGCGGCCATGTCGTCGAGCCGGCGCAGCCGAAGGCTGATGGATCGGCCGACGCTCCGGCGAAGGGCAGACGCGGGAAGCGCAAGTGACGCAATTCGGCATGGACCGCTCGACCGGGCTGCGGCAGAGCGGCTGGGACAACGTCATCCAGGCGATCGAGATCCTGCTGACGACACGCTATTTCGAGCGCGTCTTGCGTGAATATGTCGGCAGTCCGGTCCCGGCGCTGCTCGGCGAGCTCGCCAACGTCCAGACCGTCATCCGCTTCCAGTGGTCGGTCGCGGCCGTGATCCTGCTTTTCGAGCCGCGCCTCACGCCGACGCGCATCTCGCCGCTGACACTCGACCGCGCCGGCGCTTCCGCCTGGGTCATCGAAGGCATCTACCGGCCGCGCGCCCATCTCGGCGACTTCACGCCGGCCGGCACCGTCTCGCTGCGCCTCGGTCAGGCCGGCGGCCAACTGATCGTAACTTCTTCATAGCCTCACGCCGCGCACGGCTTCGCCGCCGCGGCTCCGGTGGGGCGCGGCATCAGCCGCGACGGCCCGTCGGCCTTGCGGGCTTCGCCCGGAAACAGGAACCGCCATGCTCGATCTGTCCACGCTCGAGGGCCTGCCGGCACCGCAGGCGATCACCGTCACGTCGGAGGCCGACGCTCTCGCCGCCATCAAGGCCGTCTTCGTCGACCTGGCGACCAGCTACGGGCTCGACGTCTCCGGCATCATCGACCTCGAGGGCGAGCCGGGCAACATCCAGCTGCAGGTCGGCGCCTTCCGCGAGGTGCTCTACAGGGCGGCGATCAACGACGCGGTCAAAGCCAACCTGCTGGCCTTCGCGGCCGGCGCCGATCTCGATCACCTGGCTGCGTTCTATGACGTCATCCGCCTGACCGGCGAAACTGATGCCAGGCTGCGCGCCCGCACTGTGGTCGCCATTTCCGGCCGCTCAACAGCCGGCTCCGAAGACTGGTACAAAAGCGCCGCGTTCCGGGCGAGCATCCGCGTCAAGGAGGTCGCCGTCTATCGCGTCGGTACCGGCCCGGACATTCGCATTGCCGTGCTTGCGACCGACAATTTCGGCGAGCCGGACGCCGCTCTGCTCGCCGCGGTCGACGCCGACGTGCAGAAGAACAGCGTGCGGGTGATTTCCGACCGCATCACCGTTGTGTCCGCCACAAGCGCGACGGTGAACGTCGCCGCCGATATCTGGCTTCTGCCGACGACGCCGATGACCGTCTTCGAAAGCCTCGAGGCTCTGTTGCGCCAGTCGTTGGCCGACGAGGGCGGGCTCGGCTTCAACCTGACGCGCTCCTGGCTGGTTTCCAAGCTGCAGGCGCCGGGCGTCCAGAAAGTGTCGCTGACCGCTCCGGTGACCGACACGACCGTGGATGACGGCGCCGCGGTGAAGCTTGGCACGGTGACGCTCACCTTCAAGGGCCGCGACCGGTGAGCCAACGGCAGAACCTGCTGCCGCAGAACGCGACGGCCTTCGAGCGCGCGCTCGCGGAATCGCTCGATCGGCTGCCGGAGCTTGAGCCCGGTTTCGACGAGCTGCGCGGCTTCAAATTCGCGCCGGTGCAGCCCTCGATCCTGCCCTGGCTCGTCGTCGAATACGGGCTTGGCGCGATCTCGCAATGCCTGCCCGACCTCGCCTCGGTCATCGAATACGGCCTGCGGTGGCAGCGGGTGAAAGGCACGCCGCAAGGTGTGGCCGAAAGCCTGACATGGGTCGGCTACGCCTTCTCGACCTTCTACGAGGCGCCGGTGCGCCGCACCCGCTGGCACTTCTATGAACTTGAGCTCGACCGTTTCCGCGACGACGAGGATGATCTCGGCACGATCGAGGCCGTGGTGCGCCTGTCGGACCCGGTCCGCTCCGAGTTCTACCGCGCCTGGAACGGCTACAATGTGCGCGAGCACGACTGGGCCTACACCAGGTGGGGCGACGGCATCTGGGGCGACAACTCCGGCGTCTTCCTCCACGCCGGCGGCGTCAAATGGTCCTTCAGCCGCACCTTCGATGCCGGCCAGCACGATCTGACGGAAGCCGAGCTGACCGCGCTTGGCGCCTGGATCGAGCCGGTCGAGGGCGGGTCGATCGGCTGGGGGCCGTTCCCCTGGAACACGCCCGGCCTGAAATGGGTCTCGGACGCCGCTCTGTCGCGGGCGCAGATCATCGCCACCGCGCTGCTCGCCAAGTCGTGCTGGATCGGCGTCTATCGTGAGGACGGCTCGCCGATCGGCTTCCGCAAGGCGCGGGTCTACCGGCCGGTCAACGCTTCCTTCGGCGGGTACTACCAGGCCGCCGGGCAAAGCTGGGTCGTGGCAAGCGGCGCCGGTCCGAACCTTTATGTCGAAGCCATGATGGATTTCGGCGAAGGCGAGGGCGAGACCATCCAATCCTGGAGCGTCACGCTCGGCGGCGTGCCCGTCGGCGCACACCCCGCCGGTATCCGCTGGCTGCCCGGCGCCGCAATCGCGGGTGGCGCCATCGTCGGCGGCTTCGATATCGCGCCGGCGCTTCTCGGCAAAACCTCGCGCGAACGCTTTCGTGCGCTCTTGAAAATCAGCTGAGGCAAAATGGCTTACGAGCACGAGTCGAACCTGACCGGCGCCTATGACCGCTCCCCGCAGTTCCCGCTGTGGGACAGCGTGCTCAACCGTGAAGGCAAGATTGGTCAGGCGGCCGAGATGGTCGAGGCCCAGACCATCCTTCAGCGGAAGATCCGTTCGATCGGCAATCTGGTCGCGCGCGACGGCGACCGCGTCGAAGGCGCCGACATCATCATCGACGTTGCGGCGCAAACCGTCACGCTGATCGCCGGCAAGCTCTATGTGGCAGGCCGTGTTCTCGACGCGCCGGCGGCGGTGCTGACAGACGTGCCGATGACAGGTGCCGTGCACATTGGGGTGCGCCTGCTCAAAACGTATGTCACCGAGCTCGAGGAGCCCGCTCTGCTGGGCCTGATGCCGGGCTCGCTGTCCGAGGGGGAAGCGGGCGCCGCGCGCGTCGTGTTCGCGCTCGCCTGGGGCTTCTCCGGCGACGGCGGCGAGGGCGATCTCTATTCGGTCTACCTGTTGAAGGACGGTGTGGCGATCGACCAGACGCCGCCGCCGAACCTGACCGGCATCAACGCGCAGCTCGCGATCTACGACTTCGACGCGAACGGCAACTATATCGTCTCCGGCTGCTCCGTCTCGGCGCTGGGCAAGGATGGCGCCGACCAGGTCTTCTCGATCGCCGAGGGCGTCGCCAACATCAAGGGCCAGAAGCGCACGCGCTATGCGGCGCTGCGCCACCGTGAGACGGAAAGCTTCGATCTCTTCCGCATCCCGACCGAGGTGCACACCTTCGGCACGAACCCGACTATCGTCACCCTCAATCACGGGCCGATCGCCACGATCCGCGAAGTTCTGGTCGAGAAGGAAGTAACTGATACGGTTGTTCGTGGCGGCACGCCGAACGGCTCCGACGCTCTGGTCAACACGGGCGTGACGTCGATCCTCGAGGTGAACCAGGGCGCCACGACCTATGCGACGCCGGCCGATTACACGAAGGCCGGCGACCTGGTGTCGTGGGCGGCCGGCGGCGCCGAGCCCGCGACCGGGTCGAGCTACACCGTCAAATACCGCTATCTAGGCATCGTCTCGGCAACGGATATCACCGCAACCACCATCACCGTCGCCGGCGGCGTCAATGGCGGGCAAATCCAGGTCGACTATGACTTCAAGCTGCCGCGCGTCGACGTGCTCGGCTTGGATAGCGACGGCAATTCAGTCTACCTGAAGGGCGTTTCGAGCCGCACCAACGCGCTGCCGCCGACGGTGCCGGCCGACGTGCTGCCGCTCGCGCTGGTCGAGAACATCTGGACCGGCACGCCGAACGTCACCAATATCGGCGTGCGCGCCTACACCATGGCGAAGATCGACCGGATGTATAACAGCCTGGTCGACGCTCTGGACCTGATCGCGCTCGAGCGCCTGCAGCGCGACATCGACAGCCGCGAGCCGATCTCGAAGAACGGCGTGTTCGTCGATCCCTTCACCTCCGACCGCTACCGAGACGAGGGCGAGGCGCAGACCGCGGCCGTGTTCGGCGGCTTGCTGCGGCTGGCGATCGACCCGACCTTCCATGCGGTCAACCTGCCCGGCGTGACGCTGCTGAACTGGACGGAAGAAGTCGCGGTCGAGCAGGCTCTCGCCACCCGCTGCACCAAGATCAACCCCTATCAGAACTTCACGCCGCTGCCGGCGTCGATGACGATCAACCCGCCGGTCGACTACTGGACCGAGAGCGCCACCGAATGGGCCTCCGACAGCGCGGCGGCTTTGTCGTCGCCCGTGGTCATCACCACGTCGAGGTCGACCACCGGCCGCACCACGACGACGACCACGACGACGCAGAAGGAGACGATCGAGAGCTCGACGCGCGAGGAGCGGCTTTCCTATCTCAGGCAGATCTCGCTGCAGTTCACTATTCATGGCTTCGGCGCGGGAGAAAACCTGACCAAGCTCGAGTTCGACGGCATCGACGTCAATCCGGGCGGCCTTTCCGCCGACGGCGCCGGCCAGATCGTCAACAGCTTCACCGTCCCGGCCAATGTGCCGGCCGGCGCGAAGGGCCTCGTCGCCGAGGGCGCCGGCGGCTCGAAGGCTGCCGCCATCTTCGTCGGGCAGGGCACGATCGACATCGAGACGCTGCGTCGCGTCGTCACCACGACCGTGCAGCAGACCTCGGTGACAGCGCCGCGCGAGACCGGAGGTGTCGGCGGCGGTGGCGGCGGCAATGGCGGCAGCCGGTCCGACCCGCTGGCCCAGACCTTCACGCTGACCGAGGGGCGGCACATTGCCGGCGTCAACCTGAAGGTCTGCCTGGTCGGCGATCCCGACAATCCGATTGTGCTCGAGCTTGTCGAGGTCGCCAACGGCATCCCGACCGTCAACGTCATCGCCCAGGCGTTCTACGACATGAACGCAGCGGTGATCGGCCAGTGGACCGAGATCCGCTTCCCCTATCCGATCTGGCTCGCCGGCGGCATCGAATACGCCTTCGTCGTCAAGACCAACGATGGCAACCATTCGATAAGACCGCCAAGCTCGGCGACTTCGATGCCGACCTGCAGCAGCCGGTCGCCGCGCAGCCCTATTCGGTCGGCGTCATGCTGTCGTCGTCGAACGCCGTCACCTGGACGCCGCACCAGGACGAGGACATCTGCTTCCAGCTGGTTGCGGCTAAATTCGCGCCGGCGACCAAGACCGTCAATGTCGGCACCTTCGCGGTCGCCAACATGAGCGATCTCCTGATCCGC
>NZ_RZSV01000062.1:9541-26957 GCF_004023205.1 Mesorhizobium sp. M1A.F.Ca.IN.020.03.2.1
GCCGAGGTCGAGCTGCCGACCGCGGCGGCGGCGATGCATTTCGAGGTCGAACTCGACGACGGCTCGATCACACTGCTCAATCCCGACCAGGCGTGGGAACTGCAGTCGTTCTACACCGGCAACGTCCAGGTGCGGGCAGTGTTGTCGGGCGCGGCCAAGGTCTCGCCCGTGGTGTTCCCGGTGATCCTGGCGATCGAGGGTGAGCTGCAGACGACAGGCACCTATGTGACGCGCGCCTTCGACATGGGAACACTCGTCGACATCCTGGCCTACCTTAAGACCAAGATCCCGACCGGAGCGACGATCGCGCTGCACGTTGACGCCGCCAACGATGTTTGGACCCCGGTTCCGCAGGTGACGCAGACCCCGCTTCAGGACGCGGGCTGGGTCGAGCGGAAGTACAGTCTCGCCGGCTTCACCGCGAACCCTGTCGGGCGGCTTCGGATTACGTCGAACGGCACGCCGGCGGCGCGGCCGATGGCCTACGACTTCCGGGCGATCTCTGCGCCTTGACTGCCTCGCGCCGCGCACCGGCGCCGCCTGCGGCTCCGGCGGGGCGGCGAACGATCGCCGGCCCGCGGTCGCGGGCTTAACCTTCAAACTGGGACCGCCAAATGGCCGTTGAAAACACCACGCCGAACCGGAACTACCAGCTTCCGGACGGCAGCAACAACCTCGTGGACGACGTTCTGCGGCTGATCGCGGCGCTCTCAGCGATCGACCTCGACATTGCCGGCCTGCTCGTCTCGGTCGCGCAGCGCGCGCTGCTGGTCCACAGCCACGTCATCGCCGACACGACCGGCCTGCAGGCCGCGCTCGACAGCAAGCAGGACGGCTCGGAAAAGGGCAACGCGAACGGCTATGCCAGCCTCGACGCGACCGGGAAGGTGCCGGCTGCGCAACTACCTTCGACGCTCTTCGGCTCGCTCAATTATCAGGGCGACTGGAACGCCAACACCAACACCCCGACCATCCCGGCGGCCGCAGCCGGGAACAAGGGCTGGTACTACATGGTGTCCGTGGCCGGCGCGACGAGCGTCGGCGGGATCACCGACTGGAAGGTCGGCGATTGGGTCGTCTCGGACGGCACCAAATGGGTGAAAATCGACAACACCGACGCCGTGGCGTCGGTGGCCGGCCTTTCCGGCGCGATCAGCGCTGCCAGCCTGAAAACGGCCTTGGCGATTGCCGTCGCCGACATCACGGACGCCTCGGCGAACGGCCGCTCGCTGATCTCAGCCGCCGACTATGCTGCGATGCGGACCTTGCTTGGGCTT
This sequence comes from Mesorhizobium sp. M1A.F.Ca.IN.020.03.2.1, assembly GCF_004023205.1. Lineage (NCBI taxonomy): Bacteria > Pseudomonadati > Pseudomonadota > Alphaproteobacteria > Hyphomicrobiales > Phyllobacteriaceae > Mesorhizobium > Mesorhizobium sp. M1A.F.Ca.IN.020.03.2.1. The sequence goes on from NZ_RZSV01000062.1 coordinate 10,819, forward strand.
GTGGCCGCCGCAACGGCCGCGACCGCGAACACTCTCGCGCAACGCGATGCCTCGGGCGACATCACAACTCGCCTGTTCCGCTCGACCTATGCCAATGGTGCCGATGCAGTGACGGGCTTTTTTGGGCGCATCTCTTCGGACGGAACCGGCGACAACTACGCCCGCCCGCAATCCATTGCACAGACAAAAGCCATTCTCGGCATCGGGACCATGGCGAGCCGATCGCTGACGATCTCGACGTCCGCGCCAAGCGGTGGCGTTGATGGCGACGTTTGGTTTCAGGTGTAGGTATGGCCGCGTTTGCGAGGGACGCCGGTATCTGGAAGCCAATCGCCCCCAAATGGACCAGGCGTGCCGGTGTTTGGCAGAAGGTGAGAAAGGGCTTCGCAGATGTCGCCGGCATCTGGAAGCCTGTGTGGAGTTCCGACATCGCGGTTGCCTACCACGGCGCGGGTGATCCGGGTTTCACCTTCTCCGGCGTTCCGCTGCCCGAGGTCGGTCAGCAACGGGTCATGGTCGTTGCTTGGGGACAATTCAACGGCGGCAGCTTCTCTTCCGGCAATGTCATGGGGGTGGCGCTTACCCCGCTTGTTGAGTTGGGGAGCGGGCAGAGCCGCGCAGGCATAGCTGCCGCAGTGGTCAATACCGGCTCGTCTGGAACGGCATCGGTCAGCCTTACCGCTGGCGCATCAGGTGGCCCTGATCTCGGAGTGTTCAGTCTGTTGGGCGCTGACATTACGCCTCTCACAACGGCCAGTGACGCCACGTCCCCGATCAATATATCCCTCGATGTTGCCGATGGCGGCGTGATTATAGGCTGCGCAATGGGCCGAGGAACTCTCACCGCTGGCAATGGGTGGGCATGGTCCGAGCTTGTCGAGGATTTCGAGCGAGATACGCTCAGCAACGACTATGTGACCGGAGCACACAAAGCCTACGCTTCCGCAGCAACCGGAGTGGCGATCACCGCAACGGCATCTGGCTCCGTCGCGGACAGCGCCGGCGTCGCTGTTTCGTTCAAGCCTCAGCCTTGAGGCATCTAGTCCGAACCGTCTTCGGGATACGTCTGTGGCAGGAAAGCAAACCCTATAAAACCCGCCAGAAGGATCAGAGCGATCACGATTGCTAAGATCAGGATTGCTGTGCCAGCCATTTCCCCACCCCTTCCCCGAGAGAAACCATGCAATTTCTAGTTCTACTTATCGATGGCACTCGTTTGGTCAAGGGGCATCCCGGTTGGCGGATTGGGGACACGCCGGAGACGGCTCGGCTCTTGACCGACGACGAACTTGTCGCTGCAGGCTTCGGACTGAAGCTCGTGGATCAGCCGCCGACGTTCGATCCGGCCAAGCAAACGCGGCAGCTCGCGCCGATCGAAGAGTGGGAAGTCACGGATAGCACGGCGACCGTGGGATACGTCGTCGCTGATCTGCCGTTTTCCGCCGTTCGCGACCTTAAGCTTGCCGCCTTGGCCGACAAGCGCTGGCAGGTCGAGACAGGCGGGATCGTGGTCGGGGGGGCGCCGGTTCGCACCGACGCCAACAGCCAAGCCAAGATCACTGGGGCGGTAGCCTTGTTCCAGAACGACCCCGGACTCGACACGATCGATTGGGAGGCGCAGCCTGGTGTTTGGGTAACGCTGGATGCGGCCAGCATCACAGCGATAGGCATCGCCGTCGGGCGCCATGTACAGGCGTGCTTCAGTCGAGCGAGGACGCTTTCGGAAGAGATTATGGCTGCGGCGAATCTTGCGGCGCTCGACGGGATCGATATCGACGCAGGCTGGCCGTCTTAGACCAGACTGGAGGCCTCTGTCTTCGCTGCCCGCCTTCGCGGGCTTTTTTGTTTCAACCCACAGGAGAGACTGTCATGACCGACCCCGTCTTCGGGATCACAATCCGCCGCGACGCCAACGAGGCGGCCGTGCCGTCGAATGCGCTGATGAGCGTCGTTGGCATCTGCATGCCCTTCGCCAAGGCGCCGACGGCTCTGCAGGCGGCTTTCGACGCGGCATTCCCGGCCGGTGTCGCCGTCCGCCTGAATTCGAACGACACGACCAAGCTCGCGCTCTGCGATCCCGATTCGCTGTTCGTCGACGCCGTGGAAGGCATCAATGCGCAGCTCGGCCCCTACCAGGTCGCCGCCCAGCTCGTGGTCAACCGCGTCGCCGAGGGCGCCGACATCGCCGCCACCATCGCCAACATCGTCGGCTCGTCGGTCGCCGGCACCGGCATCAACGCTTTCGTCAATGCCGGCGCCGATCTCGGCGTCTATCCGCGCCTCATCCTGGTGCCGGGATACACGACGCAGCAGTTCGGCGCGCTGACCGGCCTGACGCTGACGACACAAGGGTCCAACATGACCGTCGCTCCGGCCGTCGAGTTCACCGGCGGCGGCGCCGATCCGAACAAGGTGCTGCCGACCGCGCATGCCGTCATGGGCATCGGCCCCGACGCCCAGAAGGTGGCTTCGCTCGTCATCGACACGCCCGGAGCGTACCTGTCCCCGCCGCTCAACGTCTCCTTCAGCGGCGGCGGCGTCGACGCCGGCAAGGTGCTGCCGACCTCGACGGCAGAAGTCGAGGAACTCGCCAACGCCGTCTGCGCGGCGCTGCCCGAGGTGCTGAACAAGATCCTCGCCGTGGCGATCGTCGATGGGCCGAACGGCCTTGCCGCCTTCACACAGTGGCGCGAGACGCTGTCGTCCGACCGTCTGATCCCGGTGACGCCCGGCATCAAGCGCCTCGACGCGTCCGGCGATGTCGTAACCCGCCCCGCCGCGCCTCGTGTCGCCGGCGTCGCCGTGCGCCGCGACTATGAGAATGACGGCCGGCCATTCCGCTCCTGGGCCAACCAGGCGCTTTACGGCATCGTCGGGCCGGAGCAAAACTACCGCTTCTCGCTCACCGACGGCTCGACGGAAGGACAGGAAATCCTGGCCGCCCAAGGCGGCATCATCGCGCGCGGCGACAGCGGCGACGACTTCGCCATCGCCGATGGCGGCTTCGTCTATATCGGCACCGACAATCTGTCGGACCAGACGATCTGGCAGCAATATCACAAGGTGCGCGGCCGCGACTTCATCGAGCTGACCTGCCTGCGCACGCTGCGCCAGTTCCTGGGCAAGTTCAACCTGACCACGCAGACGATCCAGTCGGTGGTCAACACCGTGCACGACATCCTCGCCAAGGCCGAGGCGAACGGCGACATCCTCGGCTTCAAGTGCCGCTTCGATCCGGAATTGAACAACGCGCAGGATCTGCGCTCCGGCCATATCTATATCGACGCGCAATTCGAGGAAGCGCCGGTGTTCCGCCGCCTGACCATGACCAGCCGTCCCTATGCACCGGCCCTGCAGGCGACGATCGACGAGCTTTTGGCTCGCCAAAATCTCGTTTCTTGATCTGCCTCACGCCGCGCACCGGCGGCTTTGCCGCCTGCGGCTCCGGCGGGGCGCGGCACGAGCCGCGACGCCCAGTCGGGCTTGCGGGCTTCGCCCGTACACTCTGAAACCTCTCAAAAGGAACGCCAGTCATGGCCGAGAAACTGCTGCTGCTCGAACAGGTCAACCTCTTCGTCGGCGACCAAGACCCGGAAGATTCGAACCACATCAAGCTCCAGTCGCTCGGGCTCCCGACGCTGGAGCAGGTGACCGTTGCCCATCTCGGCGGCGGCGCGCCCGGCGAGGTCGAGTTCGGCATGAACGCCATCAAGGCGCTGCAGCCGACCTTCAAGCTCGCCGGCTTCGCCAAGTCGAGCTATCGCGCCATGGGCGTCGGCACCAACCAGCCGCTGAACTTCACCGGCTACGGCGTCTTGAAGAACAAGCAGACCGGCGACGCCTTCCAGGCGAAGACGGTCATCCGCGGCATCGTCAGCCGCATCGCGCCCGACGCCTTCGACCGCGCCTCGGCTTTCGGCCATGATCACCAGATCGGCGAGGTGACGCACTACGAGCTCTCGGTCGACAACGAGGAATGGTTCTACTGGGACTATTTCACCACCCGCCGCCGCCAGTTCGGCGTCGATGAACTGGGCAAGGCCCGCGTGCTGCTCGGGATCGAATAATGGTCGACAAGAACGCGATCGAGCAATTCATGACCGGGATCGACGAAGCTGCGCCCGTCGCAATCGGTGCGGGCGCGCACGACGAGGCACAGGTGGAGACCGAACTCGCGGACGCTGACTACCGGTCCCTGACATTGCGGCTCCCGATCACGCTCAATGGTGAACGCCTCATGCGCATCCGGATGCGGCCGCCGTTTCTCGAAGACATCGACGACTGGTCGAATGCCGAGATCAGCAACCGCGATCTGCTCGCCCGGCTCTGCGGCCTGCCGGCGGCGGCGCTCAAGAAGCTCGTCTGGAATGACGCGGAGGCCTTGATGGAAATCTTCCATCAGCTCGTGCCGGAGTTCGTCTTTGCAGCTGCGAAGGATGACGCCTGATGGCCAGGATGTCGGCGGAGCTGATCGTCAGCCTGCTCGACCGCGTGTCGGGCCCGGCTGCAAAGGCGCGGACCAGCCTGACCGCGCTGCAGCGCGCCGAACGCGATGTCTACCTGGCGCGCAACAACACGCGCCTGACCCGCACGCAGGTGGCCGAGGAGCGGCTTCTGGCTGTGCAGGATGCCGAACGGCAGAAGCGGCTTGCGCAATGGGCCACCTTCGGCAAGGCAGCCGGTGTCGCGACCGCCGCTGCCGGTTATGTCGCGATCCGTACGGCGCGCGACTATGCGCAGCTTGAGCGCACGATCGGGCGCATCGTCATCAATGCCGACAAGCCGGCGACCAGTATCAAGCCGACGATCGCCGTGCTGCAGGAGCTTGCGGACAAGTCGAAGCTGCCGTTCGACAATGTGGTGCAGGGCCTCGAAACGCTGATCGCCTCCGGCAGGTCGCTCGAGGAGGGGCTGGCCTTCCTGCCGTCGGTCGCCCGCACGGCGCAGGCCTCAGGCTCCGAAATGTCGGACATCGCTCTCACTGCGGACGCGCTCGCCAATTCGCTCGGCATCACCGCCGACAGGATGCAACAAGCCTTCGACATCCTCGCTTTCGAGGGCAAGGCCGGCAAGTTCGAGTTGAAGGACATGGCGGCGGAGCTGCCGGCGATCGCGCCTGCCTTCGCGGCGCTCGGCTACAAGGGCACCGAGGGCCTGAAGCGCCTGGCCGCCATGCTGGAGATCGTGCGCAACCAGACCGGATCTTCGGCCGAGGCCGCGACCAATTTCTCGAATATCTTGCAGAAGGCCTATGGCAACGAGGTGGCCAAGAACTTCAAGAAGTATCATATCGACATCCGCAAGGAACTCGACCGCACCAGAAAGGAGGGCGGCGACGTCATCCAGACGCTGGTCGAGCAGACGCAGAAGGCGCTCAAGGGCGACCTGTCGAAGCTGCCGCTGATCTTCACCGACATCCAGATGCAGCAGGGCATGCGCGCGCTGCTGACGCAGATGCCGGAGCTGCAGAAGCACCTCGACGCGCTCGGCAGCTCGGCCGGCACCGTGGCAAAGGATTTCGCCCAGATCACCGGCGATGCCGAAGGCAACTGGCAGCAGCTGATCAACAACATTCAGGAAACGGGGAGGGCGCTTGGCGACCTCTCCGGCAGGGCACTCAACCCGGTCCTCGAAAAGGTCAACAGCCGTCTGTCCGACATGATGGCCGTCGACAAGGGCTATGAGACGCTGCGGGCAAGCGGCCGCGATCCGCTGGCCTATATGGGCGAGTTCAAGGATCGCTACAACAAGCAGCATCCCGAGCTTGGGTTCTTCGATCGCTTCACCGGCGCGCCGGCCGAGAAGGCGTTCCGCGATGCGCTGGCGCAGCTCGGCCGCGGCGAGATCAAGAGTGTCTTCGATGCGCTGCAGACGAAGATCCTCGAAGATCGCCAGACGCGCGAGCCGAACACCGGCATGCCGGCCTCGAGCACGCCGATCCCCACGCCACGTCCGAGGAACTGGGCAGAGATGACCCCTGCCGAGCGGCAATTCCAGGTGTACGCCGAAGGGCGTCATGCGGCTGCCAGGGGTGGCCAGGCCTATGTGCCGCCGGCACCAGGTCTCCCGGGCATCGGCCCGAACGTCGCCGGCTTCGACGCCGATGAATTCGAGCGCCGGCTGCAGTCCGGCGGCGCGGATGCCGGCGCCAAGATCGCCGAAGGCGGCACGCAGGCGGGCCAGAACGCCGCGCAAACGTTCAGCTCCGGCGTCGCCGGGGCCGGGTCGGCCTTCGGCAAGAGCGCGGCCGCGGCCTTCATCGCCGGCGTCAGCGGCTTCCTGTCTTCGGCCAGGGCCGATCTGATGCGGCCGGTCGGCTCGCTCGGTGGCAGGACGACCGGCCAGCAGGTGCAGGCCGATACACGCGGGCAGGCGATCGATTTTGGGGGACCGCGCTGATGCTGATGAAGATCGGTCTGGTCGAGTGCGATCTCTCCTTCAACATCGACACGCATGGCCGGGAGACGACGCACGACTATGCGGAAAAGCCGGTGGTCGGCGCGAGGCCGCCCCTCGAGGATGTGGGCGTCGGGTCGGAAACGCTCACCGTCTCCGGCCGCCTGATCCCGTCGAAGCTTGGCGGTTTGGGCACGTTGAACATCCTGCGCAACGCGCAGCTCGCCGGCACGCCGCAGCTGGTCACACGTGGCGACGGCAGCGTGTTCGGCTTCTATGTCGTCCAGTCGATCAGCGACGAGCACGCATTCCTCGATCGCGACGGGGTCGGCCAGATCGTCGATATCACAGTCAAGATGCAGAAATCGGCGGCGCCGGCGGCGAGCGATTTCTTCGCAACGCTGTTTTCGCTGCTCGGCTAAAGGCGCGCGAAAACGATTACTTTCCTTGGAACCGAACCGCTGTCGAGAGCGTAGTAGACCAAATGAGGGAAGGGACCTTATGGGCGGCGGCACGATTCTGGTCGTTGAGGACGAACCTCTCATCCTCTTGGAAATTGAAACCGCATTGGAGGAAGCTGGCTTTGCCGTGTCGGGCTTGACCAGTGCCGAAGCTGCATTGAGCGCGTTCGATGCGGCGCCTGAGACGATCAAAGCCCTCATTACCGACATTCGTCTGGGTCCGGGGAAATCAGGTTGGGATTTGGCTCGCGAAATCCGTGCGGTAAATGCTGCCATGCCGGTAATCTACATCAGCGGCGACAGCGCCGTTCATTGGCCTTCCGAAGGCGTCCCCAACAGCGTAATGATTGCGAAGCCGTTCTTCATGCCGCAGATCACGACCGCACTGGCCACCCTGCTCAACGATCAGCCGCCCGGCGAAAACACTTAGCCGCTCGGACACGATTCTGGATTGGAGCCCATGACCGAGACCGTCACCGTCAGGGCGGAAGGCACGACGCTGTCCACTCTTCTTGCAAGGCACTATCGCAAGGTCTTCTCGGGCATGGTGGCGAAGACCTTCGCCCTTAACCAGGATCTTGCCAGGTCCGGTCCGCAGCTTCCCGTGGGTTTAGTCGTGACCGTGATGACACAGGCGGAAATGGCGGCTGAAGGCGCGGCCCCCAGGCCAGTGATCGATCTCTTCGAATGACAGCGGGCAAAAGCCCGCAAGCCCGACCGGGCGTCGCGGCCTATGCCGCGCCCCGCCGGAGCGCCTGCGGCGCGTGAGGCAAAATGAGAAAAGGTCATTTCCGCGTCGTGGTCGGTGGGCAGGATGTCACCTCCCGTTTCGTGCCGCTGCTGATCTCGCTGTCCATCACCAAGAGCGGCACCGAGGCGACGCATTCGGCGACGTTCACGCTCGACGATAAAGATGCGACGGTCCGGTTTCCCAAGACGGGCACGCCTGTCTCGATCGAGCTCGGCTGGGAAGGCGGCGCGATGCGCCGCTTTGAGGGCGAGGTCGACACCTGCGACTGGTCTCTTGATCGCGGCTCCGGCAGCGTTCTGACGGTCACTGCGCGCTCGGCCAGCCTCAAAGGCAAGGTCAAGCAGCCGACCGACCGCCATTGGGAAAGGACAACGCTCGGACGGGTCCTCGAGGACGCTGCCGGCGACGCCGGTCTGTCGATCAAGGTGCATTCCTCGCTTGCCGGCCGGCAGCTGGAATATGAAGCGCAGGACAATGAAAGCTTCTTCGCCTTCGCCGACCGGCTTGCGCGCGAGCACGGCGCGACGTTTGCCATCAAGGGATCGCAGGCTGGCTTCGTGCCTCGTAACCAGGGCGTTTCGGCGACAGGCCAGCCGCTGCCGACCATCGTCATCACCCGCGGCATGGTGATTTCGGCAAGCGGCCTGACGCCGGCGACCGACCGGCCGCGCTTCAAGAAGAAGAAAGGCCGCTGGTACGACTTGCATAGAGCCAGGCAGGTGATCGAAGAGGTCGAAACCGGCGACGACGTCGAGCCGGAGGACGTGCTGCGCTTCATGCAGCCGGACGCGACTGCAGCGCAGACGCGCGCCGATTCCGATCGTATCGACGGCGCGCGGCAGAAGGGCGCCGGTTCGATCACGATCGAGGGCGAGCCGACGGCCGAGCCGGAAGGCACTGCCATCATCCAGCTGCGCGCCGGCGTCGACGGCAGCTACACAATCGCCTCGATCACCGATACGCTCGACCGCGGCAGCGGCTACACCACGCAGATCTCGTTAGGCAACCCGCAAGGTTCGGCCGGAACGGACAGCCGTTAGGCCGAGAGCAACTTCACCATCGTCAGCCGCCTACGCACCAACCGTCGTGCTGAGTCTTGAAATGCCTCGCGCTCGGCTTCGAGCACGAAATCCAGGGTCATCATATCGAGCAGGAACTCGTCGACCGCCTCGGCCAGGCCCTGCGACTTATCTTTGAGTTGAGCGAGAAGCGCACGCGCCTCTCCCACCGCGTTGGCGCCGCCGGCGTCGATCAGCGCCTCAAGCTTCCTGAAACAATCCAATCCTGAAATCCCCCTTGCCGCCGGCCTCAATCCCCGGCCGGCAGGAAGGTTCCCAAGCGAAAGGAAAAATCATGACCGCATCTCGCGAGCAGGAATCGCTCGCCCGCGTGCTCGCGCATGAGGGCGGCTACAGCAATCACCCGGCCGACCCGGGTGGCGCCACGATGAAGGGTGTGACCCAAAGGATCTTTGACGCCTACCGCAGCAGCAAGGGGCTGGCGCCTCGGTCCGTGAAGAGCATCACCAGCCAGGAACTCTTCGAGATCTACGATCGCCAATACTGGGACGCCGTGAAGGGTGACCGGCTGCCCGCCGGGGTCGACTATGTCGTCTTCGATGGCGCTGTGAACTCCGGTCCGAAGCAGTCGATCATCTGGCTGCAGCGCGCGCTCGGGCCTCTTTACAAGGGCCGGCTCGACGGGGTCATGGGGCTCGGCACGATCGCGGCCGTCCAGGCCTGCAACGACCGCGATGCCCTGATCGACCGGATCTGCGATCAGCGCCTGACCTTCCTGCAGCACCTGAAGACGTGGCCGGTGTTCGGTCGCGGTTGGTCTTGTCGCGTCGCGGAGGTCCGCTCGATCGGCCAGTCCTGGGCAACCGGCCTCACGCCGCGGACGGCGAGCTTCGTCGACGGCGGCCAGGCGAAAGGCTTTATCGAGGATGCCAAGGCTGCCTCATCGACCGCACCGGCCGATGCGGCAACCGGTGCCGGTGCCGGCGGGCTTGGCCTCTCCGGCTATCTGTACGATCTCCAGAACCAGCTTTCGCCGTTCTCCTACACCAGCGATTGGATCGGCAAGGTCGTCGTCATCTTGGCCGTCGCTAGCGCGCTGCTCGCAATCGGCGGTCTCGCCTGGCGCTGGTATGCGAACCGCAAGGCGAAGCGCCTCGCCGCGGCTCTCGGGGCGAAGGCGACGTAATGGAAAACCTCGCCTCGGTCTTTGCCGTGATCCTCGATCGCGCCCTGCGCTTAGGCGGAGCCGCAACCCTGGCTGTTATCGCCGGCTTCCTGATCTGGTTGCTGTTATGAGCGTTCTCATCAGCCTGCTTGTCGGCCGCCTCGGCACCTCGCGCCTGTTTGCGGGCGCTATCGCCTGGGCGGCCAGTGCGGCGCTCGTCTCCGGCGCCGCTTTCACCGTCTACGAACTGATCAAGCACCGCGGCGCCGAAGAGGTCCGCGCCAAGATCGAAAAGGATAATCAAGATGCGATCACAAAGGGCATTGATGCTCGCATGTCTTTTGACGACTGCATCGACACTGGCGGCGTGTACGACTTCCGCCGTCAGCGGTGCGCCGGCGCTGCGCTCGGCCATTGGTAGCAGCCTCGCCGGCGCGCAGGGCAAGACGATCACCGATCAGAATAAGATCGACAAGACGATGGCGCCAGGCTGCGCGATCGGCCTTTACACGCCGGCGGAATGCGACCGCCACACCAAGGCCAGCGCCGAGCGTCGAGCTGAACTGGGGAGGGGCGAATGAGTGACTTCAATGCGAACCTTGCCTTCTTGATCGCCGTCGTCAGCGCGGTGGCTGGCCTATGGTGGCGCATCGAGGCGTCTATCAAATCGGCTCGGGACGAGGTCAAAAAGGATGCGCGCGACGCACATGCCAGGGCAGACATGGCGATCGGCTCGGTATCGCTGCTTGCCGAGCAGCTTGCCGCGCACAAGCTGCACGTTGCCGAGACCTACATCACCAAGGCCGGCCTACGCGAATTCCGCGACGAGGTGATGACTGGTGTCCGCGACTTGAAGGGTAGCGTCTCGACGCTGCACGAGCGGATAGACCGTTTCATCGAGGGCGATAAGATCGGCCGAGTGCGCTCGTCGGCAGACTGACGGACCCTACAGTGACATCACGTTTTTTTGGTGCAGGTAGGTCGTGTAAAAGTCTCCTGCACGGACCAGCCCTTTCCAGTCGAGCGCTTTGAGCCTCGAGCCCGAGGTGGATATGAGGCCATCGCGGCGAAGTTCTTGAAGCACTCGGTTGACGTGAACGGTGGATAGCCCCACTGCGTCGCCCAGCACTGCCTGGCTTACTGGAAATTCCGCCACGTGGTCCTGAATTTGGCCGACTGCATGGAGACGGACGATGAGCTCACACAGGAGGTGAGCCATGCGAACATAGGCGTCCCGCCTTCCGACATTGGTGACCCACTCTCTATATATCGCTGCGTCGATCAGCGTTGAGCGCCAAAACAAGTTGGCGATGGAGGGGTGTTTGGCACAGATCGCGCGCAGCGCATCGTGGCGCATGAACCCCACTCTGGCGGGCGTGAGTGGTGCGAAGGTGCAATCCATAACCGAAAGATGAATTCCGTGGAGGTCCGGGATGTCTCCCGGAACAAAGATTGACGTGATCTGTCGCTTTCCCTCGCCGGTGATCTTCGCAGATGCCACCAGGCCGTCCAGAACAGCGAAGGAATGAGAGGGTCGGTCGCCCTCGCGCACGATATCCTCTCCTGTCCGGTAGTCGCGCTCCTGAACCGCGATACTCTCCAGAATCGCAATGTCGGCTTGAGTAAGGTCAGAGATGATCTGGAGCTTACGGATAATCAGGTCAGAGGAAGAACCCGGCAACACTGAGCTGATCGACATAAGCCCGAACCTCTATCGGGCCCCAATGTTCCCGTGCGGTGAGGATGGCTCTTTGACCCCCAGGTTGATTGCGCCTCAAGCCCCTAGCCATGGCCGAGTCCGACCGCTTGGAATGATTTTTGCTCATGACGAAGGAACACCTTTTAGGATCGCAGGTTGGGAGCCCGGCGGCACAGCTATGCTCCCCTCTGCTTCCAAAGTGCCGTCGTGTCGAAGGCCCGCCTGCAGGCGTGTCGGGCGGGCCCGCTTGGCAGGAGGAGAAAGCCATGGCTTCAGCAAGACTGGCGAAAGGCGCGTTCACACCTGTCGATGTTGAATTTCTTTGCCAGATTCTCGAACGCGGCTCAGTCGCAAAGGAAACTGCAGCGGAGCGAGAGCGCCGCGCTTTGCGGATCATTGCCAGCTATATGGCCGGCGTCACCGATGAAGGACAGCTGATTGAGCTTTCTCGCAAGCCGTTGGGACGATAGCAGTGAGTTATTTGCGGGCGGCCAAGCCGTTCGGGAAAGCCGAGGGGGCCCCGTCTGTCCAAGTCCTCCGACCCGTCCGGCAGCCCGGCATCCGGGAGGTACGTTTGGCGGACTACCAGTCGACGGATCGATTGGGCGATCCGATCCTTCAGGCGTCCTGCACAAGCGGTTCGTGTGCGGGCCTTTGATGCCAGATGACTTGGCGCAAGTCGCGCATAGCATCGGCTTGGCGCCACATGGTGGCACAGATGGAAATGATCGACCTCGCTCGCAAGCTCGCCCCGCGCCCGATTTCCGACAATCGGCGAGGCTAGATCACGGCCGTAGCTTTCTGGCCTCGCGCTCCACGGCTTTGCGGCTGTTGCCGTGCTGGCGGATCAATTCCCTGACTGCTCCAGGCGAAATCCGGTGCCGCTTGGCGAAGTATTCAATCTCGTACTCTTGATCCGCTGATACCCGGTCGCGATCGCCGCCGCGCTTGCTCTTGTCGTCTGCCATAGCGCATACCTCCTGAACTCGACCAACCGGATCACAAAGAAAATGTTCCGGGGCCGCGGAACACCTTGCATTCAACGAGGTTTGGGGCGCGGCGGCGCACCTCCCTCCCGATCCCCGTGCAGAGCCGCCAGCGGAGCCTCCCCTTCTCCGCAGGCCCGCTCCAATGGCATCAGGGGCGGGCCGTTCTTTCGCAGGGCGCTCGCGGAAGGCTGCCGGCGGGATCCGGTCAGGTCCGCTCGATGGAGCATTGGCCGGTACCTGTGCTACTGTGCAGCGATGGAACAGAAGACCATTGATCGGGCGATTGTCCTGCTCAAGCAGTATCGGGACATCCTTGTGGCGAGTTACGTGCCGATAGGCGCCGAGGGCGTTCCTGAACCAAAAACGCCTGAGCAAGCCGCGGATCCGTTGGAAATCGCCGCACTGGAAGATCTTGCGGCGCTTGATGCGGTGATCAAAGACATGTTGGCTTAGGTTCTGGAACACGACTATCATGGGCGGCGACGGACAACCACGCGGCAGCACAGATCGCTCAAGTCGGCTTGTCAACGAGTGGCGTCTTTCGCGTCGGCGGCTTGTAGGGCGTGACCAGCCTAACCGTGTCGGCATTCAAGGTGACGGGAATGCCCAGGTCGATTGTCACCTTGTCCTCATCCACCCGGGTGACGTCACCTCGCAGCCGATTTCCTGACCCTGTTTCACCTTCGCTGTTCGGTCGACGATGGAATGAGGCTGCCCGTATGACGGGATCGATACGCTGACCCGGTCTTCTGTGACTCGACGGCCCACTTTCGCGGTGATGGCGACCTCGTCGCCTATCTTCAAGCCCTTGGCCATACGCCTACAACTCTGACGCGGCAAATAGGTTCTCAAGCCTTCTCTAATGGAACCTACCGACGGACATTGGGTGCGGTCTCGCGGTGCGCGTTGCCAGGCGAGGCGCCGTTTGGGGGTATGTGGTGGCGTTCCCCGGAGCCCGTTCGGCCCTTCAGGCTGGCGGGCTTCTGGCCGTTTCGCGGATTGCCGAGGAGAAGCCAAGACGGGACTGCTGAATCCTGCTATGATCAGTCTGCAATGCCCCGCCGCGAAACCCCGTTGGAAATGGCGCAGCGCCACGTTCGAGAGGGCGCGGAACGCATAGCGCACCAGCGAGCGTTGATCGCCAGAATGGAAGTGCGTGGCCAATCCATAGGCGAAGCCGAACACCGGTTGCGGGAGTTTCAGGCGGCTCAACGCCAACACACCGACCACCTAAGGCGTCTCCGCGATAGCTAGCCGCCGGTTATGGAACCTTCGCCCGGATCCGGATCCACGGCCAGAGGAGACCTGAGGGCCGAGAGCAAGAAAGAGCACGACGAGCGCATCCAGGCGATGAAGGTTTTCGAGTGCGGTTCTCATGCGCGAACCGGTATGCTCGAGGCGCAGGCGCGCGAGCTCATCGACCTGATCGGCAACGACTCGAGCTCTCCACTTCGAGAGGCGCGTCTCCTAGCGAGAGAGATAGACGCGGGACAGCCAGGTGCTGTTCCTTCGCGGTGAGCACACGCTGCGCCATGCGACCTGCAGGACTTCGAGGAAGGAAGCTGACAGATAGCTTCTTCGTCAAACGGTTGTTGATGGAACTTTTTAACCGTCAACCGGTTCGAGCTTCACGGCGAGTGTTCTGGCGGCTGTTATGGCTGGGCCGCCCAAGCCACGCCGGGCGGGGAAAACGCCTCCCCCCGGAGCCCGTTTGACTTCCCAGGGCCGAGCGGGCTCTCCTATTCTCGAAAACATCGTCATTTGGTCCAACTAGGTCGCATCGGCCGGAGGGAACAATTCCATCAACCATCTCGTTGGGTGTCGCGGCGTGTGTCCCCGGCCAAGGTTCACCGCGCCGCGTGGGGGCATTTCCCCCGGAGCCCGTTCGGCCCCCCTCAGGCGAGCGGGCTCTTGTTTGCCGGGATGAGTGCCGGAACGGCCCGCGCGTGATGGCGTTAGGATCAATGGCGCTTACAGATGACATCCGCATGGTGCGCGGGCATGTTAGCCTGGGTAGACGGCACCTCGCTGAGCAGCGGGAGCGCATAGCCGAATTGGAACGGCTCGAACTGCCCATCGCCAAGGCGCTCGAATTCCTCGAACTTCTCGAAAGCATGCAGGAGCTTCACGAACTACACTTGTCGCGCTTGCTAGAGAGGGCGGCGTGGCACATAGCTTAGATACGGGCGCCCGGCCTGCCGAAGGGGTCGAGGAGACCTTGGGCGCACAGGCCGGGCTCTTACCCCGATGCCAACCGCGGCGGGGCAGAGATGCTTTATGCGCCACCGTTCAGTGGTAGGCATCCACGTTTTTAGTGGTAGCGAATGAAAAGCCCGCCGCGGCTAATTAGCGTAAGCGACGGGCTTTTTTAGGTTGCCACTGAGACGGCTACATTCCTGCCTTTGGTTAATGACTGAGGCTTAAATCCGTTCCACACTGGGACGTTCTGTGAGATAATGGCAGATGCCTTCCCGAGGGCGGCGCTCATGTCGTTGTCGCGTTGGAGTGGCGTCTACGGGCCCGCTGATCTGGACATGCACCAGCGGGTGTTTAACCGGTTGTGCGACGAGCGACGACTAGCCAAGAAGGATCGCGAACAGCGGGAATATTTGGCTAGGGAAATCCTCCAAGCTTTTGATGACGGCATCACCGACGAAGCTGACCTGCCACGAGTGCTTTCTAAGCGACGGAGAGCGTAGCGCGCCTGCGGCCTCGGATCATTCGCGTGGGAAAAAGTCAACGTTGGCTATGGCTGAACGCTTGTCTAGCTCGGCGGCTTTCTCGGCTAAGCCTCAGGTCGGCCCCAATTGGAACGGCTACACGCCCCAGAGAAGGTCCGACAAAAAGAGCCCTCACACCGGCAGGCTCTTTCAATGTGGTCGCAACGCTTTATGAAGAGCTTTCCAATGAACAGACACCGTTGAAACGATGTCGGGACTGCGAGCCTCGTCCAGGTCACCGCACTGTGCACTAATGCCTTCGGCCACGGTCACCTCGGGCTCACGCTCGCACCGATCACTGCCGGCTAGTCGGCAAGGTCCTTTCACGGAAAGCATCGCACGCCTTTGGCTCGTCCCGGTTCTAAACCCGACTGGGTAGTCGAAATCGCTAACCAGGCAACCGCCTGTTCGGTCGCGACAGGCGGTTTCTCTTGCGCACGCGAAACGACGTTCTTGAGGCTCCATGCAAAGGCTACCTGGTTTTGCGAGCTGCGGCGCCCGCCCGCGCCGGCGCCTCCTGGATGTTGGCGGCGCCGCCCATGTCACCATTCTTGGTGCGGCCGGCCCCCGGCCCTGCTCCAATATCGGCGCCCGTCATCGGATCGGAAGCCGGGTCCGAGAGTGTCCGCTCCGCCATATTGGCCGCGACCTTCTTGTCCTTGGCATTTAGCTTGACAGTCGCCATCCCGTCGCCGCCGTCGGCGGGCATCACCTCTTCGAGATTGTCGATGCGGTCCCATTCGCCTCCCGAGTTCCAGGGTCCCGTGGCGTCTCCTTCGCCCTGCGAGGTGTTGACGTACATGCTGGCATATTTCTCGATGCCCGGGAGTTTGCCCGTCGGGAAGTTGTTCTCTATCGCGTACAGCGCTTTCTCGAAGGACTTCTGGTGGGCGACTTCGCGCGTCATCAGAAAGCCGAGGGCATCCTTGATGCCGGGAT
>NZ_RZSV01000063.1:0-26597 GCF_004023205.1 Mesorhizobium sp. M1A.F.Ca.IN.020.03.2.1
ACATCACGCCGCTCGAGTCGGCCGGCGAGGACGCCACCTTCATCTCGCGCATCCGCGAGGATTCGACCGTCGATAACGGCCTGTCGATGTGGGTCGTCTCCGACAATCTGCGCAAGGGCGCGGCGCTCAACGCCGTCCAGATCGCCGAGCTGTTGGTCGAGCGGGGCCTGATCCAGCCGAAGAAGAAGGCGGCTTAATTTCGCTCACGGGCGGCACCGCCGCTTCGCGGCTGGCCCTCCGCGAGGGCGCCGGACGACCGGCGGCCCGCGGTCGCGGGCTCGGCCTTCGGCCGTTGGGCTCTCGCTCACGGGCCGCGCGTCGCGGGCGGCCTTCCGCCGATAGCTCTCTTTTCCCCGTTCACGGGAAAGGTCGCGGCAGGAGGATGAGGGTGGCGCCGCAATGGGTGTGACGAGCGATGCCCGCTGCTTCCATGTGCTGAGGCGCTAGCCACTGTTCTCCGCAGCCAGCTGCCGCAGGATGCCGAGCGCCTCTTCCGCCCGCTCCGCCGGGACAAACAGATGGTCATGATAAAAGGCCGAGACCGGATTGACGCCCATGCCGGCAGCGGCGAGCCGCGTCGTGATCGCGGCCAGAAAGCCGACGGCGTCGAGCGACGAATGGATGTCGAGCGTGATCATCCGGCAGGGGAACGTGCCGGCGAGGCCGGCTAGCTTCGCTTGGTCCTCCGACACGATCAGCGTCAGACCTTCCCGCTCGCGAAACTGCATGACCGGATCAAGACCGTGCGGCACGGCCACACCCGGCGCCAGCGTCGCGAAAACATGGACATCGGGGAGCAGTTTCGGCGTCATCGACGCCAGTAGTCTTTGGAGATTGGTCTCGCCGGTCATTCTCTCTCCTTCGGTCATGCATTCTCACTCAATCATGCGTTCGAAAAAAGCGCACCGGCCCTTGTCGGATCGCCGCCCTGCCCGCCGTCCTTGGCTCGAAACTGGCAAAACAGCCAGGCTCCAACCAAGGAGGGAACACCAATGAGCATTTCAGAAACCGCTCCCGTCTCGAACGGCGCCTTGTGGACCGGGCGCGCGCTTAGCGCCATTGTCATCCTTTTCATGATCTTCGACGGCGTCATCAAGCTGCCGCCGCTGCAGATCGTCACCGAGACGATGGCGCAGCTCGGCTGGCCGGATGACCCAAACACCGCGCGGCTGCTCGGCATCGTCGGCCTGATCTCGACTGTGCTTTATGCGCTGCCGCGCACGTCCGTGCTCGGCGCCATCCTGCTCACCCCCTATATGGGCGGCGCGATTTCCACGCATGTGCGCATCGGCAACCCGCTGCTTTCGCACACGCTTTTCGGCGTCTATCTTGCTGTTGTCCTGTGGGGCGGGCTCTATCTGCGCGACCCCAGAGTGCGCGCGCTGATCCCGTTCAGCCGCTGAGGCGGTTCGTTCTGGTGATTCCACCGGCTGCGGCGACCGCAAGGCTTCGAAGCCGGGTTGCCAAGCTGCGTTACCGAACGCTAATTCGTGAGCACTCTCAATGCTGTCGAGGCCGGTTGGCGCAACCCGCGCCTGCCTTCGAAACAGCAATATTCGTTCCCTTCGGGATCAAATTAGCCGTTTGCGAGTTAAAGCTTGGCGGCGAGGACGGCGATCCCGTGAGAGAGGAACTGAAATGAAGAAAGCGATTACCATTCTGGTGCTGACGGTGGCGCTGGGCGCCTGTTCGCAGACGGAAAAAGGAGCGGCGATCGGCGGCTTGGGCGGTGCTGCGGTCGGAGCAGCCGTTGCCAATGACCCGGTCGAGGGCGCAGTGGTCGGTGGCGCTGTCGGCGCCGTGGCCGGCGCGTTGATCGGCCGTGCCAGCGAAAGCGGCAAGTGCCGTTATCGGGACCGCTACGGGCGCGTTTATATTGCTCGTTGCCCGTCGGGATATTGAGGTATCAACAGGCCTGACCAAAAGAACGGCGGGGTTGGCCCGCCGTTCTTTTGACCTGTTTTGACCGGGGGCCGAGACTACTCGGCGGTCGCGGCTTCCGCCTCGGCGGGTGCTGCGGACGCGGCCGCAACGGCAGCGGCGGCGTCTTCCTGGGCCTTCTTCAGCAGGGCTGCGCGCTCCTGCGCCTTCTTGCCCGGCAGGGCCTTGTTCGGGTTCGAGCGGGCCGGACGCTTGGCGATGCCGGCCTCGTCGAGGAAGCGCAGCACGCGGTCGGTCGGCTGGGCGCCGTGCGAGAGCCAGTGCTTGACGCGGTCGGCGTCGACCTTCACGCGTTCGCCGTCCTTCGGCAGCAGCGGGTTCCACGAGCCGAGCGCCTCGATGAAACGGCCGTCGCGCGGCGAACGGGCGTCGGCGACGACGACGTGGTAATAGGGACGCTTCTTCGAGCCCGCACGGGCCAGTCTGATCTTCAGTGCCATTCTTTATCTCCTAACAAGCTCTGAGTTGGTTGATTGGGTTGCGGCTTTGGCGTTGTGCAAGTCGTAATCCCAAGACCGCTGCGCAGTTGGGCGACATGCACCAGCTTCAGCCGGTTTTCGTCACGCCGTTGTTAGCGGCGATCTGTTCGTGATGCCGGATAACTTCGCGGATGACGAAGTTCAGAAATTTCTCCGCGAAATCCGGATCGAGATGCGCATCCTTCGCCAGTTGGCGCAGGCGGGCGATCTGCTGCTGCTCGCGCGCCGGGTCGGCCGGCGGCAGGCCATGCTCGGCCTTCAGCACGCCGACCGCCTTGGTGCAGCGGAAGCGCTCAGCCAGCATATGAATGAGGGCGGCGTCGATGTTGTCGATCGAAGCGCGGTAGCCCGCCAGAACGGCGCGTGCCTCGGCCATGTCCTTCTCTTCGTTCATCGCCCCTCACTTCTTCTTGCCAAGGCCAGGCAGCCCGCCGCCGCCGAGACCGGGAAGGCCCGGCAGTTTCATGCCGCCGGGCAGGCCCGGCAACCCGCCGCCGGGAAGTCCGCCGGGCAGCCCGCCCGGCAGGCCTTTGCCGAGACCGGCAGCCTGGGCCTGCTTCTGCAAGGCCTCCAGCTGCTTCGGGTCCATCTTGGAAAGGTCGGGCATGCCGCCGCCGGGCATCATGCCGCCAAGGCCCATCTTCGAGGCAAGGCCGCCCATCATGCCGCGCATCATGCCGCCGCCTTTGCCCTTGCCGCCCATCGCCTTCATCATGTCGGCCATGCCGCGATGCATCTTCAAGAGCTTGTTGATCTCGGCCGCGTCGGTGCCGGAGCCGGCGGCGATGCGCTTCTTGCGCGAGTGCTTCAAGATATCGGGGTTGGCGCGCTCGGCCTTGGTCATCGAGGAGATGATGGCGAGCTGCCGGCGGAACATCTTGTCGTCGAAGCCGGCCGCGGCGAGCTGGTCCTTCATCTTGCCCATGCCGGGCATCATGCCCATGATGCCGCCCATGCCGCCCATTTTCGACATCTGCTGAAGCTGCGCGGCAAGGTCGTTCAGGTCGAACTTGCCTGACTGCATCTTCTTGGCCATCGCCGCCGCCTGCTCGGCGTCGATGGTCTCGGCGGCCTTCTCGACTAGGCTGACGATGTCGCCCATGCCGAGGATGCGGTCGGCGATGCGCTTGGGGTGGAATTCCTCCAGCCCGTCCATCTTTTCGCCGGTGCCGATCAGCTTGATCGGCTTGCCGGTGACGGCGCGCATCGAAAGCGCGGCGCCGCCGCGGCCGTCGCCGTCCATGCGGGTCAGCACCAGGCCGGTGATGCCGACGCGCTCGTCGAAGCTTTTCGCTAGGTTGACGGCGTCCTGGCCGGTCAGCGAGTCGGCGACCAGCAGGATTTCGTGCGGCGACGACACCTTCTTGATGTCGGCCATCTCGACCATCAGCGGCTCGTCGATATGGGTGCGGCCGGCCGTGTCGAGGATGACGACGTCGTGGCCGCCGAGCTTTGCCGCCTGCACGGCGCGCTTGGCGATATCGACCGGGCTTTGGCCGGCGATGATCGGCAGCGTGGCGACCTTGGTCTGCTCGCCGAGCTGGCGCAGCTGCTCCTGAGCGGCCGGACGCCGCGTGTCGAGCGAGGCCATCAGAATTTTCTTGTTCTGACGCTCGGTAAGGCGCTTGGCGATTTTGGCCGAGGTCGTCGTCTTGCCGGAACCCTGCAGGCCGACCATCATGACGACGACGGGCGCGGGCGCGTTGAGGTCGATAGCGACGCCCTCGGCACCGAGCATATCGACCAGCTCGTCATGGACGATCTTGACGACCATCTGTCCGGGCTTGATCGACTTCAGCACCGCGGCGCCAACCGCTTTCTCGCGCACCTTTTCGGTGAAAGAGCGAACCACCTCCAGCGCCACATCGGCCTCAAGCAGTGCCCGGCGCACCTCGCGCAGCGCCGCCGAGACGTCCGCCTCCGACAGCGCACCGCGGCCGGTCAGGCCGTTCAGGATGGAGCCAAGGCGCTCTTGCAGGGACTCAAACATTGATCAGACCGCCGTGCGAGAGCGCCTTGGATTCATGCCGATCGCTGTCGGGCCTGCGGCCCTCCACGCCTCTTGTGCGCTCCTGCAGTGATTCAAACATCTTGCTTCCTTCGATCTCGGTTCATTCGACCCGAGAGGTAGTGCGTTCGCGCCGGGTCGCCAAGCAAAAGCGCAAAGCCAAAAAGCACCCGGGGGCGCATCGCGCTGCCGGGTGTTGGCCTCCAGGATCGGTTTACAGCTCTCGCCTCAAAGAGGCTTCGGCGTCCTGGTCGGCTTTCGCGGAGAGGGTCTCGTCGCGGAATTCGTGTGCGTCTAGACAGGAAATCGGCGGCGGAGTCAAGGCTGGGGTCGTTTTGAAGAGCAAGACACCGCGCCCAAAGGCGGTTCAGAGCAGCTTTTCGCCGTCCAGGATGCGCGTATAGAGATCGAGATAGCCGTTTGCCGTCTTGGCGATGGGAAATCGCGCGGCGGCGGATGCACGGCACTGCTCAGGGGACAAGCCGGCGATGTCGGCCAAGGCCTGCGCGAACTCGGCATCGGTGTCGAAGAGGCGACCGGTGGCGCCGTCGACGATTTCGGGCAGCGCGCCGCGCCGTGTCGTCAACACCGGCGTGCCGCAGAGCATCGCTTCGACCGGCGCCATGCCGAACGGCTCTTCCCAGGCGATCGGGTTGAGAAAAGCTCTGGCTTCTCCCAGCAGGCGCAGCTTCTCGTCGCCGTCGACGACGCCGTGGTAGCGGAAGCGGCGGCCGAGGCTCTTGAAGAAGACACCCTGGCGGCGAACCTTGGTGCGCTGCAGGAGCTGCCAGCGCGAGCCGCCGGCGATATCGAGATGGAAATCGAACGCACGGGCGAGATCGACAGCCCGGTTGAGGTTCTTGCCGGCGCGGGCGATGCCGGCCAGAAACAGAAGCCTGTCCGTCTTGCCGGCGGACAGCCGATAGGCGTCGACCGGAAAGCCGTTGTGGACGAAGGTTTCCCGCCCATGGTTGCGCGCATGGCTGGCGCTGACGAAGTTCCAGTTTGGCCTGTTTTGCGTGAATTCCGGGTCGAAGCCGTGCATCGTATAGAGCGCCGGTCGCGAAATCTCGATGTACCAGCCATTGAAATGCACGATGTCGGTGTCGGCCGGGATCGCAGCGCGGCATTCGGCGGCCGAAGAGGCCTGCCGCACTTCGCACAGCGGATGGCTCGAGCCGCGACCGGCGATCAGGACCACCTTGTGGCCGAGACGCGAAAGCTCTTTTGCCAGCCAGTCGACCTGCCGCTCAGTGCCGCCATAGCCTTTGCAGGGAATGGTGCGTTCCGCCACCAGCGTGATGCGCATCAGGCGAGCCCGTCGGTTTTCCGCCTGACCACGATCCGATCAAGAAACCGGTTTCCGCTTTTTTGGATCATGGCTCGTCCGGCCCGACCTTCAGGGGTGAGCGGCGATGCAGAAGCAGGAGCATCGTCAGCAGCGTGCTTACGATGCCGATCGCGGCGATGAGAACGGCGTCCCAATTGGTCCAGCCGGGGCCTTCCAGCGGCTTGGCGTTGAACAGGGCGAAGGAATTGTAGCTCTGCTGGTGCGAGATCAGCAGGAAGCCGATCAGATTGTTGCCGAGATGGGCGCCGAATGCAGCGCCGAGATTGCCGGTCACATAGACCAGCAGCGTCAGCAGCAGCGCGAAGGCGGCGATCGAGACCAGCACGCTGGCATTGATGGCAAGCGTCGAGGCCGGGCTCCAATGCAACGCGGTGAACAGAAGCCCCGGCAGCGCGGCCCAGATCAGCGGGCTGCCAAAGCGGCTGGCGAGGCCACGCAGCAGATAGCCACGGAACAGAGCCTCCTCCGATGAGGTCTGCAGAAAGGCGAGCGGCACGATCGCGAGAAGCAAGAGCAGCCAGGACGAGAACGCGATCGATCCGCGGACGATCTCCGGCTGCAGCCAATAGAGCAGCACCTCGGAGAACAAGGAGGTTGTCAGAACCGCGACCAGGCCTTTGAGAAACCCGCCGCGCGAGATGCGGCGGTCTGGGCCGATCAGCGCCGAGAGCGGCTCGCCATGAACGAAACGCATCGCGGCCCAAAGACCGATCCAAATGCCGGCAAAGGACGCCAGCACGGTGAGGATGCCGGCGGGAGAGGCAAGGAAATCCTGGATCGGCTGTCCGGTCGCCGGGCCCGGGAGGCGCAAGACGATGAAGGCGGCGGTGCCGGCGACGAGCACGACCAGCGTCACGGCGAGCCAGAAGAGAACGACGATCGCCGTTCCGAGCAGGAGCCGGAGCAGGGTGGTTTTCTCGTTCGGCGAGCGCCGGTAGCGCTCGAAGGCGGCGTTGTCGATGATCACACGGGGTCCCCTGCCGGGCGCTTTACGGTCGCATGATCTAGGGGATCGGCGTTTTCGGCGCAATCGCTCCCGTCAAATCCAGCAACCAGTTGGGCCGCTCGACCGCAGGGATCACCGAAACTGCCTGCAGATTAGCCATGGCCTTCCATCGGTGCAGGGCCACCCGTCTAACGCTGCTGCCGGGAATCCGGGCCGGTCGACAACAATTTCGGCTCTCGATTAACCGTTTTGCCGCTTTTTACGCTTAAGAAGCTTGCCATGAAACGCGTTATCGCCATCGCCGACCGCGCGGCCCTCGTCTCGTTGAAGCTGCTTGCAGCGCTCAACGTGCTGTTTTTCCTTTCGTTCCTGCTCGTGCTGCTGCTGGCCGGTCGCGCGCATGCCGAAGCGCCCGCCTGCGGCGGCAGCGACCTGCTGGCAGGTCTTGCAAAGAGCGATCCCGCCGCCTTCAAGAAGGTCGAGACCGAAGCCGCCGCCGTTCCAAACGGCCGGGGGCTGTTGTGGAAGCTCGAGAAACCGGGCGAGAAGCCGTCCTATCTCTTCGGCACCATGCACATGACGGACGCGCGCGTCACCACGCTGCCTGCCGCGGCCCAAAAAGCCTATGAAGGCGCCGACACCATCATCATCGAAACCACCGACGCCCTCGACAAGGCCAAGATGATGGCCGCCATGGCCGCCGAGCCTGGCCTGATGATGTTCACGGACAACACGACGCTATCCTCGCTGCTGTCGCCCGAGGATGCAGCGGTGCTGAACAAGGGGCTTGACGCACGCGGCATTCCGCCTCTGACGGTGGCCAAGATGAAGCCGTGGATCCTGTCGGCCATGGTGGCGCTGCCGGCCTGCGAGGTGGCGCGCCAGAGCGCCGGCGCGCCGGTGCTGGACGTCAAGCTGGCCGCCGACGCCAAAGCGTCCGGCAAGGACGTCGAGGGGTTGGAAACCGCCGTCGACCAGTTGCGCGCCATGGCTTCGCTGCCGCTCGCCTACCACATGAAGGGGTTGGTCGAGACGCTGAAGCTCGGCGACAAGGTGAACGACGTCAACGAAACCATGATCGTGCTCTACCAACGCGGCGAGGTCGGCATGTTCTGGCCGCTGTTTCGCGCCGTGCTGCCCGACACGGCGGATGACCAGGCCGGCTATGCCGCCTTTGAGCAGACCATGATCACCAGCCGCAACAAGGTCATGGTCGCGCATGCCATGCCGATTCTGGCCAGGGGCAATGCCTTCATGGCGGTCGGCGCGCTGCATCTGCCCGGCCCTGACGGACTGGTCGAAGATTTCCGCAAAGCGGGGTATAGTGTTACCGCCGTCAACTGAGTCGTCTGGCGGCTGGGGAGCGGAAAATGCCGGTTTTTCAGCGCTTTCCGTCCGCCTGCGTGAAACCCATTAGGGGATCCGCGCGTTGATGGCTGCTATTTGATGCCTTTCATTCCAAGGAGGACACGTTTCATGGCGAACCCTAACGACCCCTACACCCCGTCGAGCACGCCGCCCTCGAGGGGCGGTGGTGGCGGCAGCGGGTGGCTGATCGCCCTAGTTGTCATTATCCTGGCCATTGTTGCGTATTATGTTTTTGGCAGAACCGGTGGCGAGCACGCCCCCGCGACTTCCGAGCCGCCGGCCGCGACGACGCCGGCCCCGGCGCCTGCAACGCCTGAACCTGCGCCCGCAACGCCTGCTCCAGCTCCGACGCCAGCCCCGGCACCCGCGCCCACTCCGACGCCTGCCCCGGCTCCGGCACCTGCGCCGTCTCCGTGATCAGGCTATAGCTCCACGACGAACGGCCCGCCGAAAGGCGGGCCGTTTTTGTTTAACTACACCTTTGCCATCCTCGGGCGTTCGGCGCCGGCCGTGACGAGCACCTAAATATGGATCGGCTTGAAGAACGTGGCCAGCGCCGCTTCCTTGACCGCCTCCGACATGGTCGGGTGGGCATGGCAGGTGCGGGCGAGGTCTTCCGAGGAGCCGCCGAACTCCATCAGCACCGCCGCCTCGTGGATCATCTCGCCGGCGCCGAAGCCGACGATATGAACGCCGAGCACGCGGTCGCTCGCCTTGTCGGCGAGGATCTTCACGAAGCCGTCGGTGTGCAGCATGGCCCGCGCGCGGCCATTGGCGCTGAAAGGGAACTTGCCGACCTTGTAGTCGATGCCGGCCTTTTTCAGCTCCTCTTCGGTCTTGCCGACCGAGGCGATTTCGGGACTGGTGTAGACGACGCTCGGGATAACGTCGTAGTTCACATGACCGGCCTGGCCGGCGATCGTCTCGGCTACCGCCACGCCCTCGTCCTCGGCCTTGTGCGCCAGCATCGGCCCGGCAATGACGTCGCCGATGGCATAGATGCCGGGCACGTTGGTCCTCAGATGCCCGTCGGACTTGACCCGGCCGCGCTCGTCCATCTCGACGCCGGCTTCTTTCAATCCAAGGCTGTCGGCATAGGGGCGGCGTCCGGTCGCGACCAGCACGACATCGGCCTCGATCGTTTCCGCCGCGCCGCCCTTGACCGGCTCGAACGTCACGCTGGCGCCCTTCTTGGATTTGGCGACGCCGGTGACCTTGGCGCCGAGCTTGAACTCGAAGCCCTGCTTGGACAGCAGCCGCTGGAATTGCTTCGAGACCTCGCCATCCATGCCGCCGAGGATGGTGTCGAGGAACTCGACAACCGTGACCTTGGCGCCGAGCCTGGCCCAGACCGAGCCGAGCTCGAGCCCGATGACGCCGCCGCCGACCACCACAAGACTGCCCGGCACCTTGGCCAGCGACAGCGCGCCGGTCGAGGACACGATCACCTTCTCGTCGAAGTCGACCTTGACACCCGGAATGCCGGCGACGTCGGAACCGGTGGCGATGACGATGTTCTTGGTCTCGATCTCCTCGACCTTGCCGCCCTCGCCGGTGACCGACACCTTGCCGGCGCCGATCACCTTGCCGGTGCCGCGGAACGAGTCGATCTTGTTCTTCTTGAAGAGAAAAGCGACGCCGTTGACGTTGGAGGCCACGGTCGCATCCTTGTGCGCCAGCATCTTCTTGAGATTGAGTTTTGGCGCGCCGACCTCGATGCCGAGCATATCGAAGGCATGACCGGCTTCGGCGAACATCTCGGAGGCGTGGAGCAGGGCTTTCGACGGGATGCAGCCGATATTGAGGCAGGTGCCGCCGAAGGTGGCGTTCTTCTCGACCACCGCTGTCTTCAGGCCGAGCTGTGCCGCCTTGATGGCGCAGACATAGCCGCCCGGTCCCGATCCGATGATTACGACGTCATAAGCCATGATGGTGTCCTTCTGGTCTGGCCTTCAGCGGCCGCCGCTCACATTCAGGATCGCGCCCGTTATATAGGAGGCCGCGTCCGACAAAAGGTAGAGAACCGCGCTCGCGACCTCGTCGGCCGTGCCCGCGCGCTTCAGCGGCAGCAGATCCTGCATCCGCGCCACGCGCTCGGGCTGGCCGCCGGAGGCATGGATGTCGGTTTCGGTGATGCCTGGACTGACGGCATTGACGCGGATGCCTTCCAGCGCCACCTCGCGCGCCAGACCAACGGTCAGCGTGTCGATCGCGCCCTTGGAAGCGGCGTAGTCGACATATTCGCCGGGCGAGCCCAGTCGTGCCGCCGCCGAGGACAGATTGACGATGGCGCCGCCCTTGCCGCAGTGACGGGTCGACATGCGCCTGACGGCCTCGCGGGCGCAGAGGAAGGAGCCGACGACGTTGATGCGCATCATGCGCTCGATCCGCTCGGCGCTCATCTCATCGACACGCGCCTTGACGTCGACGATGCCGGCATTGTTGACGAAGGCGTCGAGCCGGCCGAAGGCCCGGTCCACCGCCTCGAACATCGCCACCACATCGGCCTCGTTGCCGACATCGCCCCTGACCGCGAAGGCCTCGCCGCCTGCGGCTTCGAGCTCGGCGACGAGCGCCTCGGCGGCGGCCCGGTTGGAGACATAGTTGATCGCCACCCCATAGCCTGCCCGACTGGCCTGCCGGCATATGGCAGCGCCGATGCCGCGGCTGCCGCCGGTGACCAGCAGCGTCTTCTTGTCGGCATTCATTCCTGGCAGCCTTTCAGGGCAAAGACGTCCCACGGTACTTTTGAGAAGCCCGCCGGACCATAAGCGGCTGACATTTCGAGCGACGGTCCGAGATCGGGAAAGATCAGGCTCTTCGGCGCATCCGCGCCCTCGGCCGGCAGCAGACCCACGACGCCCTTCTCATCGGCGCTATAGATCACGCCTTCCCAGACCGTGCAGGCGGCGAGCTCCTCGCCGGTGACGTCGCCGGTCGGGCATTTGTACATCAGCGAGCCGTGCGGCCGCCCGGCGGAGCCCTCGGTCCACATGGCGATGCCATCGAGCACGGTATTGTTGTCGAGTATCATGCGGAATGTGTTGGCGATCGTCGCCGAGGTACCCGTCGGGCTGAAATCGATCTCGGCGCCGCTTTTCGCCTCGCCATAGGCGGCAAGCTGGATCGGGCAACCGGCCTGGGCATCGGCTGCTACGAGAGCCGCACCGGCGGCAAGCGCGACCGGCCTCGCGGTGCTGAGCCAACGGGCCTTCACTCGCCGCCCCGCCCGCGAGCCTTCATGCTCCACCTCAGAGATCGAGCACCAGCCGCTCGGGATCCTCCAGGCTTTCCTTGACGCGGACGAGGAAGGTCACCGCTTCCTTGCCGTCGACGATGCGGTGGTCGTAGCTGAGCGCCAGATACATCATCGGGCGGATGACGATCTGGCCGCCGACCACCACCGGCCGCTCCTGGATCTTGTGCATGCCGAGGATACCGGACTGCGGCGCATTGAGGATCGGCGTCGACATCAGCGATCCGTAGACGCCGCCGTTGGAGATCGTAAAGGTGCCGCCCTGCATGTCGGCAACCGAAAGCTTGCCGTCGCGCGCGGCGAGGCCCAGCCGGCCGATCTCCTTCTCGATCTCGGCGATGGACATCTGGTCGGCATCGCGCACGACCGGGACCACCAGGCCCTTGTCGGTGCCGACGGCGACGCCGACATGCGCAAAGTTCTTGTAGATGATGTCGGCGCCGTCGATCTCGGCATTGACCGCCGGGATCTCCTTCAGCGCATGGGTGACGGCCTTGGTGAAGAAGCCCATGAAGCCGAGCTTCACGCCATGCTTCTTCTCGAACACGTCCTTATACTTGGCCCTCAGCGCCATCACCGCGCTCATATCCACCTCGTTGAAGGTGGTGAGCATGGCGGCGGTCGACTGCGCCTCCTTGAGCCGGCGCGCGATCGTCTGGCGCAGCTTGGTCATGCGCACGCGCTCCTCGCGCGAAGCATCGTCGGCCGTCGACGGCGCGCGGGCCGCGACCGGTGCGGGAGCAGGAGCAGGAGCCGCTTTCGGCGTCTCGGCCGGCTGCGATGGCGCGCCCTTGGCGATGGCATCGAGGACGTCGCCCTTCAGTACCTGGCCGCGCTTGCCGGAGCCCGTCAGTTGCTCGACCGAGAGATTGTGCTCGGCGATCAGTTTGGCCGCGGCCGGCGCCGGCGGCATGGTGCGCGGCTCGACCGGGCCGGCGTCGCCGGCCATCTTGGCGGTTTCGGCGGCGGCCTGCTTGGTCGTGGATGCGGCGTCCGGACTGGACGCCTGCGCCACCGCCTGCGGCTTGGTGGCGGGAGCGGCGGCTGCGCCGCCGGCCGAAATCGAGCCGAGCAGCGCCCCGACATTGACCGTCTCGCCTTCCTTGACGGTGATCTCGGAGAGCGTCCCGGCGCCCGCGGCGGGCACCTCCACCGTCACCTTGTCGGTTTCGAGCTCGACCAGCGGCTCATCGGCGGCGATCGCGTCGCCGACCTTCTTGAACCACTTGCCGACGGTCGCCTCGGTGACGGATTCGCCGAGAGTGGGGACGCGGATTTCGGTAGCCATTGTGCCTGTCCGTTCTCTTGTCTTCTTAAGGTCTGTTTGGTCCGGGTCTGCTTATTCACCCAGCGCGTCGTCGAGCAGGGCGGAAAGCTGGCTGAGATGCTTCGACATCAGCCCAGTGGCCGGCGAGGCCGAGGCCGGCCGGCCGGTATAGCGCACCCGCTGATGCTTGGCGTCGATATGCGCCAGCACCCATTCGAGATAAGGATCGATGAACGACCAGGCGCCCATATTCTTGGGCTCCTCCTGGCACCACACCATCTCGGCGTTGCGGAAACGCGACAGCTCGGTGATCAGCGCCTTGGCTGGGAACGGGTAGAGCTGCTCGACGCGCAGCAGGTAGATGTCGGTGATGCCGCGCTTCTCGCGCTCCTCATAGAGGTCGTAATAGACCTTGCCGGAGCAGAGCACGACGCGGCGGATCTTGGAATCCTTCACCAGCTTGATCGGCTGGTCGGCCAAGAGCTGCGCATCGTCCCACAACAGGCGGTGGAACGAGCTTTCGCCCGCCATCTCCGACAGCGTCGACACCGCCCGCTTGTGGCGCAGCAGCGACTTCGGCGTCATCAGGATCAGCGGCTTGCGGAAGTCGCGCTTCAGTTGCCGGCGCAGGATGTGGAAATAGTTAGCCGGCGTCGTGACGTTCGCCACCTGCATGTTGTCCTCGGCGCAGAGCTGCAGGAAGCGTTCGAGGCGGGCCGAGGAATGCTCCGGCCCCTGGCCTTCATAGCCGTGCGGCAGGAGGCAGACGAGGCCCGACATTCTCAGCCACTTGCGCTCGCCGGACGAGATGAACTGGTCGAACACCACCTGGGCGCCGTTGGCGAAATCGCCGAACTGCGCTTCCCAAAGCGTCAGCGCCTTGGGCTCGGCAAGGCTGTAGCCATATTCGAAGCCGAGCACCGCCTCTTCCGAGAGCATCGAGTTGATGACTTCGTAGCCGGCCTGGGCCGCAGATAGATTGTTGAGTGGAATGTAGCGCGTCTCGTCACGCTGGTCGTAGAGCACGGAATGGCGCTGCGAGAAGGTGCCGCGCTCCGAATCCTGGCCGGAGAGCCGGATCGGATTGCCGTCGAGCAGGATGGCGCCGAATGCCAGCGCCTCGGCGGTCGACCAGTCGATGCCGTCGCCGGATTCGATCGCCTGGCGGCGGTTCTCGAGGAAGCGCAGGATCGTCTTGTGTGCCTCGAAATCCTTCGGCACGTCGGTCAGCTTCTTGCCGATTTCCTTCAGCGTGCGGACCGGCACCGCGGTCTTGCCGCGCCGCTGTTCGTCCTGGTTGTCGGCCGTGCGCAGGCCGGACCAGGCGCCGTCAAGCCAGTCGGCCTTGTTCGGCTTGTAGGACTGGCCGACTTCCCACTCCTGTTCCAGATGCGCGCGCCAGTCGGCCCGCATCTTGTCGACCTCGGCCTGGGTGATGTGACCCTCGGCGATCAGCCGATCGGCATAGACCTGCACAACCGTCTTATGGCTGCGGATGTTGCGGTACATGATCGGCTGCGTGAAGGACGGCTCGTCGCCTTCATTGTGGCCGAAGCGGCGGTAGCAGAACATGTCCACCACCACCGGTTTGTGGAACTTCATGCGGAATTCCGTCGCCACCTTCGCGGCATGCACCACCGCTTCCGGATCGTCGCCGTTGACGTGGAAGATCGGCGCTTCGATCATCTTGGCCACATCCGACGGATAGGGCGAGGAACGCGAGAAGCGCGGATTGGTGGTGAAGCCGATCTGGTTGTTGATGATGAAATGCAGCGTGCCGGCGACGCGGTGGCCGCGCAGGCCGGAGAGCCCGAACATCTCCGCGATCACGCCCTGGCCGGCAAACGCCGCGTCGCCATGCAGCAGCAGCGGCATTACCTTGGCGCGCTCGGACAGCGGCACGATCTCGCCGCGCTCGCGGCCAGCGAGCTGGTCCTGCTTGGCGCGCGCCTTGCCCATCACGACCGGGTCGACGATTTCCAGGTGCGAGGGGTTGGCCGTCAGCGACAGGTGCACCTTGTTGCCGTCGAACTCGCGGTCCGAGGAAGCGCCGAGATGGTACTTCACGTCGCCCGAGCCCTCGACGTCGTCGGGAGCGGCCGAGCCGCCTTTGAATTCGTGGAAGATGGCGCGGTGCGGCTTGGCCATGACCTGCGAAAGCACGTTGAGGCGGCCGCGATGGGCCATGCCGAGCACGGCCTCCTTCAGGCCGAGCTGGCCGCCGCGCTTGATGATCTGCTCCAGCGCCGGGATCAGCGACTCGCCGCCGTCGAGGCCGAAGCGCTTGGTGCCCTTGTACTTGACGTCGATAAATTGCTCGAAGCCTTCGGCCTCGACCAGCTTCGACAGGATCGCCTTCTTGCCGGTGGCAGTGAAGGTGATCTCCTTGTCGGCGCCCTCGATGCGCGCCTGGATCCAGGCCTTTTCCTCAGGGTCGGAGATGTGCATGAACTCGACGCCGAGCGTCGAGCAATAGGTGCGGGTGAGGATATCAAGCATCTGCCGGATGGTGCCGAACTCGAGCCCCAGCACATTGTCGAGGAAGATCGGCCGGTCGTAGTCGGCTTCGGTGAAGCCGTAATTCTCCGGCGACAGCTCGTTATAGTCCTCAAGCGGCTTGGCGATGCCCAGCGGGTCGAGATTGGCGTGCAGGTGGCCGCGCATGCGAAAGGCGCGGATCATCATGATGGCGCGCACCGAATCGCGCGTCGCCTGGTGAACGTCGGCATCGGAAAGGGCCGCGCCGTTGACGACCGCCTTTTCCTTCACCTTCTTTTCGATGTGCTTTTCGACCAGGCCCCAATTGCCGTCGAGCGCCGAAACCAGCTCACCATTGGCCTGCATCGGCCAGGAAGGCTTCGCCCAGGAAGCGCCCTTGGCGTTCTTGCGCACGTCGCCCGCATCGTCCTTCAGCGCGGCGAAGAAGTCCTGCCATTCCGGATCGACGGAGCCGGGGTTGTCCTCATAGGCGGCATAGAGCGCGTCGATATAGTCGGCATTGCCGCCATAAAGGAACGAGGTGAGCGAGAATTGGTCGTTGGCCTGATCTTGTCTTGCCATTTTCGTCTGCGGAGCCTGGCTCCGTCTCCTTTTATGGAAGGGAGTAGGGGAGTAAGGCAGTAGGGGAGTAGGGCATTTTTTGCCGCTGATCTTTCCCTGCTGCCCTATTCCCTTACTCCCTACTCCCTTGACCTTTGATCGCCTCGACCAGCGTCGTGCCGAGCCGCGCCGGTGACGGCGAAACCTTGATGCCGGCCGATTCCATCGCCGCGATCTTGTCTTCCGCGCCGCCCTTGCCGCCGGAGATCACCGCGCCCGCATGGCCCATGGTGCGGCCGGCGGGCGCCGTGCGCCCGGCAATGAAGCCCGCCATCGGTTTCTTGCGGCCGCGCTTTGCCTCGTCCTTCAAGAACTGCGCGGCGTCTTCCTCGGCCGAGCCGCCGATCTCGCCGATCATGATGATCGATTTGGTCTCGTCGTCGGCGAGGAACATCTCGAGCACGTCGATGAACTCGGTGCCCTTGACCGGGTCGCCGCCGATGCCGACAGCAGTGGTCTGGCCGAGGCCGACATTGCTGGTCTGGAAGACCGCTTCATAGGTAAGCGTTCCCGAGCGGGAAACAACGCCGACCGAGCCCTTGCGGAAGATGTTGCCGGGCATGATGCCGATCTTGCATTCGTCGGGGGTCAAAACTCCCGGGCAGTTCGGGCCGATCAGCCGCGAGGAGGAGCGGTCGAGCCGCACCTTGACCTTGACCATGTCCATAACCGGGATGCCCTCGGTGATGCAGACGATCAGCGGGATCTCGGCCTCGATCGCCTCGATGATCGCTTCGCCCGCGCCTGCCGGCGGCACATAGATGACGGAGGCGTTGGCGCCGGTCTTCTCCTTGCCCTCGGCGACGGTGGCGAAGATCGGCAGGGTCTCTCCCTTCGCGCCGGTCCAGGTCTCGCCGCCCTTCTTCGGATGGACGCCGCCAACCATCTTGGTGGCGTGATAGGCCAGCGCCTGCTCGGTATGGAAGGTGCCGGTCTTGCCGGTCAGGCCCTGCACCAGCACCTTGGTATTCTTGTCGACGAGAATGGACATCGCGGCCCTTTTCTAAAAACCGTTGATCGAGGAAGGCGAAACGCGCCGGTAGAGGCCGCTCACCATGTCTTGCCAGGCGTCGCTGCCGGCGGGCTTGAAGTGCAATCGCATGCGGTAAGTATCAGTGCCGTCAAAACTGTAAGTCACGCGAGCCGAGCCGCGCGGCGACGACCGTTCCAGCACAAGCTCGTTGCCGTTCCATGTGCCCGTAGCCGGTGTGACCGGCACGAAACCCATCGAGTCGAACTGATGCATGGTGACGACGTCGTTCGGCTGATCGAAGCCGAACACATTATGCGCGCCGAACGAGATCGTGCCGTCGCGGCGCTGGCGGTAGCGCTGGACCACGAACTGGCCGCCGAACTGCGCGTCCGCAAGCACTTCCGAAGTCGCGGCGCCGGCATCGGTCCATTGCGTCGCCGCGACATCTTCCTCGCCACGCCACGCGCCGACCAGCGCCTGCAGGCGCTGGTGATCGGCCGAGAGGGATGAGAAAGGCGTCGCGTTCATGGCTCAGAGCCGCTTCAGATCGGTGACGGTGAGGTCGCTTTGGGCATTGCCGGTGTTGAGGGTGGTCGCCGGCTCGAACATAAGCACCACGGGCTCGACAGTCAGCGACCGCGGCCGATGCTCGACGCCGCGCGGCACGACAATGAAATCGCCCTCGCCGACCTCGACCGGCCCGTCGCGGAAATCGATGGCGATCTTGCCGCGCAGCACGAGGAAGGCCTCGTCCTCGTCATCATGCGCGTGCCAGTCGAAAACCTCGCCGAACTTGGCGACCTTGGCTTGGCTGTCGTTGACGTCGCCGGCGATGTGCGGATCGAAGACCTTGGCGATCTTCGCATCCGCCGCCTCGACCAGATTTATCTTGCGCGGAGGCATCCGCTTTAGCCCTTCACCGCCTTGACGATCTTCTTGGCCGCGTCGTCGAGGTCGTCTGCCGAGACGACGTTCAAGCCGCTGTCATTGATGATCTTCTTGCCGAGCTCGGCATTGGTGCCTTCCAGCCGCACGACCAGCGGCACCTTCAGCCCGACTTCCTTGACCGCGGCGATCACGCCCTCGGCGATGACATCGCACTTCATGATGCCGCCGAAGATGTTGATCAGGATGCCTTCGACCGCCGGATCCTTGGTGATGATCTTGAAGGCCGCCGTCACTTTCTCCTTCGAGGCTCCGCCGCCGACATCGAGGAAGTTGGCCGGCTCGGCGCCGTAGAGCTTGATGATGTCCATCGTCGCCATCGCGAGGCCGGCGCCGTTGACCATGCAGCCGATATTGCCCTCGAGCGCGACATAGGCGAGGTCGTATTTCGACGCCTCGATCTCCTTCTCATCCTCTTCGGTGGTGTCGCGCAGCTCCATCACGTCGGGATGGCGGAAGAGAGCGTTGTTGTCGAACGACACCTTGGCGTCCAGCACGCGCAGCTGGCCGTTCTTCATGACGATCAGCGGATTGACCTCGAGCAGGCTCATGTCCTTCTCGATGAAGGCCCTGTAGAGCAGCGGGAACAGCGTGCCGCCGTCTTGCGCCGCATCGCCGTCGAGCTGCAGCGCTGCGTTGAGCTTCTTCACATCATCGGCCGTCACGCCCTTTTCCGGATCGATGGCGACGGTGAGGATCTTTTCCGGCGTGTCATGCGCGACCGCCTCGATATCCATGCCGCCCTCGGTCGAGACGACGAAGGCGATGCGCCCGACGGAACGGTCGACCAGGATCGACAGATAGAGCTCGCGGTCGATATCGGCGCCGTCCTCGATATAGAGGCGATTGACCTGCTTGCCGGCCGGTCCGGTCTGCTTGGTGACCAGCGTTTGGCCGAGCATCTCGTTGGCGTTGGCGACCACTTCGGCCGCCGACTTCGCCAGCCGCACGCCGCCCTTGGCGTCGGGGCCGAGTTCCTTGAACTTGCCCTTGCCGCGGCCGCCGGCATGGATCTGGCTCTTCACCACATAGAGCGGGCCGGGCAGCGTCTTGGCGGCGGCTTCCGCCTCGCTCGCCTTGAACACCGGAACGCCGCTTGCGACGGGCGCGCCGAACGACTTCAGCAGCGCCTTGGCCTGATATTCATGGATGTTCATGCGCTTGGTCTCCGGAGAGGGACGATTACTTGCCGGCGAGATGCGGGGCGATCTTGGTGCAGGCCTCGGTGAGGCCCTGCACGGCCGCCACCGAATTGTCGAACATCTTCTGCTCGGCCTTGGAGAGGTCGATCTCGATGACGCGCTCGACACCGCCGGCGCCGATCACCACGGGGACGCCGACATAGGTCCCCTTGACGCCGTACTGGCCAGACAGGTGCGCAGCGCAGGGCAGCACGCGCTTCTTGTCTTTCAGGTACGATTCGGCCATGGCGATGGCCGAGGCGGCCGGCGCGTAATAGGCTGAGCCCGTTTTCAAGAGGCCGACGATCTCGGCGCCGCCGTCGCGGGTGCGCTGCACGATCTGGTCGAGCTTGTCCTTGGAGGTCCAGCCCATCTTGACGAGGTCGGGCAGCGGGATGCCCGACACGGTCGAATAGCGGATCATCGGTACCATCGAATCGCCATGGCCGCCGAGCACGAAGGCGGTGACGTCCTCGACCGAGACCTTGAACTCTTCCGCCAGGAAGTAGCGGAAGCGGGCGCTGTCCAGCACGCCGGCCATGCCGATGACATGGCTGGTCGGCAGGCCCGAAAACTTCTGCAGTGCCCAGACCATGGCATCGAGCGGGTTGGTGATGCAGATGACGAACGCCTTCGGCGCGTATTTCTTGAGACCCGCGCCGACCTGTTCCATGACCTTGAGATTGATGCCGAGAAGATCGTCGCGGCTCATGCCGGGCTTGCGCGGCACGCCGGCGGTGACGATGCAGACATCCGCGCCCTCGATGCCGGCATAGTCGTTGACGCCTGTCAGTCTGGAGTCAAATCCGTCGACCGGCGAGGACTGGGCGATGTCGAGACCCTTGCCCTGCGGAATGCCCTCGGCGATGTCGAACAGCACCACGTCGCCGAGATCCTTCAGGCCGATCATATGGGCGAGCGTGCCGCCGATCATGCCCGAGCCGATGAGCGCTATCTTGTTGCGTGCCATGTCAGGATGTTTTCCCTTTGTCTGTGACGGTGCCGTGACGGGGGCCGGGGGCCGGAAGGAATGCGGGAAACCGCAGGATTTCGCCGAACCCAATAGCTCCGGCATGGAGAAAATTCAAACGGTTATTTTGCACCTAGTGTTTTCAATCGGTTAGATGCATTGGGAATTACGTAAACGTCAAAATTTTCGAGGTAACTGAACAGAATTTATACAATAAACGATGAAATCAGAAGGCCTTCATCCCGGCGATGACGCCGTTGTGATTTTAGGACGGGCGGACAGAGGCAAGTGGGGCGGCCGAGCGGTTTGGCAGGTGCGCATTCAAGCGACGAAGCGCTTATCGCTTCGCGTCGCTCTGTCTAAGGATGACGACTCCAGGCGGCTACGTTCACGCCTGCCGCGCCTCCGCGGGTTCCGCCCCGACTTGCCGCCTCTCCGCCCAGCCTTCCAGCCAGTCGCGGCTCTGCATTTCGATCAGTCGCGAGGCAGTGCGCTCGAATTCGAAGACTTCCGTGCCGCGCCTGGCGATGTAGAGCACCTCGGGGGGCGCGGCGGCGCTCATCACCAGCCGCATGTGGTGGTCGTAAAGCGTGTCGATGAGCAGAATAAAACGCTTGGCTTCGTTGCGCTTGCCTTCGCCGAGCACCGGCACATGGTCGATGAAGACGGTCGAGAAGCGGTCGGCGATGGCCAGATAGTCGCGCGCGCCGAGCGGCTTTTCGCAGAGATCGGCGAAGGAGAAACGGGCGGCATCGCCGGCAGCGCGCGGCACCACGAGCTGACGCCCTTTCAGCGTCAGCGTCATCGCCGCGGTCGGCCTGCCATGTGTCATCGTCTTCCAAGCGTCGTCGAGCGCGCGGTCGGCCGCGGCGTCGGCGGGCGTGACATAGATCGGCAAGCGGTTGAGCTTTTCCTGCCGGTAGTCCTTTTCGGCATCCAGCGTCAGCACATGCGCATGACGTTCGAGCAGGCCGATGAAGGGCAGGAAAAGCTGCCGGTTGAGGCCGTCTCGATAAAGGTCATGAGGCGCGACGTTGGAGGTGGCGACCAGCACGACGCCTTTGGAAAACAGCGCCGAGAACAGGCGCGACAGGATCATGGCATCGGCAATGTCGGTGACCGAAAACTCATCGAAGCACAGCACCCAGGCCTCCTCGGCCAGCGCCCTCGCCACCGGCGGGATCGGATCGTCTTCCTTGACATCGCCGTTCTTGCGCGCCGCCCGGTGTTTTTGGATGCGGTCCTGCACGTCGGCCATGAAATCGTTGAAATGGACGCGGCGCTTTCGCCTGACCGGCAGGAGATCGAAGAACATGTCCATCAGCATCGTCTTGCCGCGCCCGACGCCGCCATGGATGTAAATGCCCTTGACGGCCTCGCGCGGCTTGTTGCTGCGCGCGAACAGCCAGCCCAGCGCGCTCGATTTCTGCGCCAGCCTTTTTGCGGAGATCTCGTCGGTCAGCCGGTCGAGCGCGGCGACGACGCGCTCCTGCGCCGGATCGCGTTCGACCACGCCGGTTTCCACCAGATGGTCGTAGCGCTGCCTGACGGTCGCATGCGTCTGAAGGCCGTCACGCAGGTGCATAGGTCACGTCGTTCTCGGGCAATTTCGGAAAGCGGCTTGTCATCCGAAACTGCGTGAAACAATAGTGGAGGGTCCGCCCTACCTTGTAAGCGAGATCGGCTGGCCGTTGGAAGTCTGGCCGTCGAACTTTTCGCCGCCGGAGGAATAGAGCCTGGCCAGCGTGCCGCCGTTTTCGTCGTAGAGCGTCAGCTGCTTGCCGGCGACATTCCACGACTTGATGCCGTCGATCGGAGCCGGGCAATGCAGCGGACCGGCGCGGTAGCCGGCGCCGAACTTGGTCTGCGGCGTCGCCACTTTGCAGCTCTGGCCGGAGACACTGACATTCCAGACGCCGGCGACGCTGGCCGCGGTCAGGTCCGCAGCGCCCGTGGGCGCCGAACCGTCCGGCGGCAGAGAAGCCATCTGACTGTTCTTCGGCGCGGTGGGGAATTGCGACGGGTCGGTGGTGCCCGGAGCAGCCGGTGGCGGCAGCTGGTTCTGCGTCACCGTGCCGGAGGGCGCCGGCGTGAGCGGCGCCGGCTGCTGATCGTCCATCGATGAGAAGCGCGAGGTCGAGCAGCCGCTCGCAACGAGCGCGGCCAGCGATACGGCCAAAAGGCCAGTCTTCGAAAAAGTCATTCCAACCTCCGTCGGATCCGGTGGGGGGCGCCGTCCGCGTAAACACTCGCTTCACCAAGATGGCGAAGGTGGCAGAATTTCAACCCGATATGGTTAAAATAGGGTTTTCGGAGCTGGTGTTGCAAATTTGTCGCGACGGCCTTCCTTACCGGGGCGCCAGTCGAGAAATTGGACCGTAACGTCTTGAAATTTCAGGCTTGCAGCGGCGCGCTGGGCACGAAGAGATACCCGTCCGGACCAACGATATAGCATTCGCGCAAGCCATGCGGCTTGTCGATCGAACCGGCCAACACGATGTGGCCGAGTGCTGCCGCCTTTTTTTCGACCGCATCCGGATCGGCGCCATAGAGGCGCAGCTCGATGCCGGCGCCACGCGTTTCGGCTCCGGCAAAGACGCCGGTCATCGGATTGTCGAGATAGGAATGGTCGGCATGCAGCATGAAGATCGAGCCCAGCAGCTCGATGGCCGCGAAATCCTCGTCGGCATAGATGATGCGCGCGCCTAGCACATCGCGGCAGAAAGCCTCCATCGCCGCCATGTCGGTGACAAGCAAGTTGACGCCCAGCCCATGCGGCAGCGAGCGGCCGAAATCCTCGGCCTTCATCCACGGTGTCCCGGTCCGCTTCTTCGCCACGGTGTTGTTCCTCCACATCGTCGATCCTAGTCGAAGCAGACCGTTGGCCCTTGGCATTCCCCAGCAAAATGCTTGCGCCAGGCGGCGGCGTCCTTATTTCAGGACAAGCGACAGGGAGTGGGCGGAGAAACGATGGCCGCAAGAACAAGAGCAGCCAACCGCTACTATAGCGGCCCACTCAGCGATCATTTCGACGGTAGCCTCTTTTTCAATCCCGAGGGCAGGCCGCCGGCGCGCTTCACCGATTTGCTGAAATGGCAATTGAGCGGTGGGCGCTCGAAATGGCCGGCGGCCTGGCCGAGCCCATATCCCCAGGCGAAGCCCGAACAACGGATCGAAGGCGCTGCGCTTCGGCTCACCATGGTGGGTCACGCCTCGCTGCTCATCCAGACAGCCGGCCTGAATATCCTGACCGACCCGGTTTGGTCCGAGCGTGCCTCGCCTTTCGGCTTCGCCGGACCGAAGCGGGTCAACGCGCCGGGCATCGCCTTTTGCGACTTGCCGCCGATCGACCTGGTGCTGCTCAGTCACAACCACTACGACCATCTCGACCTCGCGACCCTCAAGCGGCTGAAGCAAAGCCACGACCCGATGGTGATCACGCCGCTCGGCAACGATGCGATCATCGGCACTGCCGTGCCCGGCATGCGCGTGTCGGCACATGATTGGGGCGACAGCGTCGAAGTCGCCAGCGACGGCATCATCCACATCGAGCCGGTGCATCACTGGTCGGCGCGTGGCGGGCGCGACCGCCGCATGGCGCTTTGGGCGGGATTCGTCATCGATACGGCGGGCGGCAAGGTCTATTTCGCCGGCGACACGGGCTTCCACGGCGGCACCAACTACCGCCGAATGGCGGAAAAGCATGGCTGGTTTCGGCTGGCCATCCTGCCGATCGGCGCCTATGAGCCGCGCTGGTTCATGGCCCCGCAGCACCAGAATCCGGCGGAAGCCGTCCAGGGCATGAGGCTGTGCGGCGCCGTCCATGCTGCCGGCTGCCACTGGGGCACCTTTCAGCTCACCGACGAACCGATCGAGGAGCCTGCGCAAAAGCTCGCCGAGGCATTGGCGGCCGAAGGCATTTCGCCGGAGCGTTTTCGCGCCATGCGCCCGGGCGAAGCATGGGATGTGCCGCCGTCTGGCTAAGGAACCCAGCCCGGGCAAACGCGTTGGTTGCACAACGCAAATCCGCCTCGGAGCCTTCCATGATCAAATGGATCATCATCCTTCTTATCGTTGCCGCTGCGGCAAGCCTGCTTGGCATGCCCGCGCTCGCCGGCGCCGCCGCCACAGGTGCCCGCATCCTGATCGGTATTGTGCTGATCATCTTCCTGCTGATCGTGCTCGGCGTCTTCGCCGTGACTTAGCCCGCATATTCGCCGCGGCAGGCCAGAGCCGCGTCCTGGCCGGGAGTCGCGTTGCACTGGTAATTCCCGCCCGTTTCCGCCATATAGCGCCAAACGGAATTGGAACGACCGGTTAGATGGCAGGCACTGCCCCATTCGCCAAGATGAACGGCATCGGCAACGAGATCATCGTCGCCGATATGCGCGGCCGTGCCGACAAGGTGACGGCAGCCGCGGCGATTGCCCTCAATGCCGACGCGGCGACCAAGTTCGATCAGATCATGGCGATCCATGATCCGCGCACGACCGGCACTGCTTATTACGTCGACATCTTGAATTCGGACGGCACCGGTGCGCAGGCCTGCGGCAATGGCATGCGCTGCGTCGTGCAGGCGCTTGCGGCCGAGACCGGCCAAAAGACCTTCACCTTCGAAACCCGCGCCGGCATTCTCAATGCTCAGGAACATGCCGACGGCTCGATCTCGGTCGACATGGGCAAGCCGCGTTTCGGCTGGCAGGAGATCCCGCTTGCCGAGGAGTTCCGCGACACTCGCATGATCGAACTGCAGATCGGCCCGATCGATGCGCCGGTGCTGCATTCGCCTTCGGTCGTCTCGATGGGCAATCCGCACGCGATCTTCTGGGTCGACCGCGACGTCTGGTCCTACGAGCTCGACCGATTCGGTCCGCTGCTCGAGAACCATCCGATCTTTCCCGAGCGCGCCAACATCACCATCGCTCAGGTCACCTCGCCCGAGACGATGTTCATCCGCACCTGGGAGCGCGGCGCGGGTCTCACCAAGGCCTGCGGCTCCGCGGCCTGCGCCGCCGTGGTGGCAGCCGCCCGCACCAAGCGCACCGGCCGCAGCGTGTCGCTGGTCACGCCCGGCGGCGGCGAGCTCAATGTCGAGTGGCGCGACGACGATCACGTCATTTTGACCGGCGCCGCCGAATGGGAGTTTTCCGGCAGCTTCGACCCTTCGACCGGCGCCTGGGCCCGCGACACCGAAAGCGCCGCCTGATGTCCGCTCTTCAAAAGGGCCCGGCGCCCGAAGGGCCTATCGGCAACGGTATCGACGTGGTCACGTTCGGCTGCCGCCTCAACACCTATGAATCGGAGGTGATGCGCCGCGAGGCCGAAAGCGCCGGCCTCGGCGCGCTGGAAGGCGGCGCCGTCATCTTCAACACCTGCGCCGTCACCGCCGAAGCCGTGCGCCAGGCCAAGCAGGCGATCCGCAAGGTCCGTCGCGAGAACCCTGAAGCGCGCATCATCGTCACCGGCTGCGCCGCGCAGACCGAGCCGCAGAATTTCGTCGCCATGGACGAGGTAGACCTGGTGCTCGGCAATGAGGAGAAGCTCAAGGCGAACTCCTACCGCGCGCTGCCGGACTTCGGCGTCAACGATACCGAGAAGGCGCGCGTCAACGATATCTTCTCGGTGCGCGAGACGGCGAGCCACATGGTCGACGCCATTGAGGGCCGGGCGCGCGCCTTCGTGCAGGTGCAGAATGGCTGCGACCATCGCTGCACCTTCTGCATCATTCCTTACGGCCGCGGCAATTCGCGCTCGGTGCCGATGGGCGCCGTGGTCGAGCAGGTCAAGCGTCTCGCAGGCAACGGCTATGCCGAGATCGTGCTTACCGGCGTCGACATGACCAGCTTCGGCGCCGACTTGCCGGGCAGCCCGAAGCTTGGGAAGCTGGTGAAGACGATCCTGCGCCAGGTGCCCGAGGTGAAGCGCCTGAGGCTGTCGTCGATCGATTCCATAGAAGCCGACGACGAGCTGCTCGACGCGATTGCCACCGAGCCGCGGCTGATGCCGCATTTGCATCTGTCGCTGCAATCGGGCGACGACATGATCCTGAAGCGCATGAAGCGCCGGCATTTGCGCGATCAGTCGATCCGCTTCTGCGAGGACGTGCGGAAGCTCCGTCCCGGCATCGTCTTCGGAGCCGACATCATCGCCGGCTTCCCGACCGAGACCGAGGCGATGTTCAAAAACTCGGAGAAAATCGTCGCGGAATGCGGCCTGACGCATCTTCACGTCTTCCCGTTCAGCCCGCGCGAGGGCACGCCCGCCGCGCGCATGCCGCAGCCGCGCCGCGAGGTGGTGAAAGAGCGCGCCGCACGGCTGCGCGCCGCCGGCGAGGCCGCCTATCGCCGCCATCTGGCCGCCCTTGCAGGCACGCGGCAGTCGATCCTGATCGAGCGCGACGGGCTCGGCCGCACCGAAGGTTTCACGCTTGCCGCGATTGGCGTTGGACAGCCGGGTGAGATCGTCGAGGCGGTTGTCACCGGCCATGACGGCGCCCGGCTGATCGCGGCGCCGCTCGCCGCGCAAGCCGCCTGAGACTGCAAGACGTATGGCTGGTTTCTTCAAGAAGATATTTTCGTTCGGCAAGAAGGAAGTCGTCGAGGAGCGCGTCGACGAGACCGCGCCCCTGCCGCCGATCAAATGGGACGCGCTCGAGGCGCTGAAACCGGAAACCGAGCAGGAGCCTGCGAAGCCCGAACCTTCACCGGACATTCCGCCGGCGCCGGAACCCGTCATCCCGCCGGCACCGGAGCCGGTCGTTCCATCTGAGCCGGAGCCGCTGCCGCAGCCCCAGCCGGAAGAAGAGCCGCGGCC
>NZ_RZSV01000064.1:0-26231 GCF_004023205.1 Mesorhizobium sp. M1A.F.Ca.IN.020.03.2.1
GCGTAATCGATGGCGTTCTTCAAGACGGCGGTCGGCGCGTGATTGTATTCAGCCGCGGTGAAGATGAAGCCGTCGAACTCGGCGACCTTCTTCTGCCAGCGCTGCGCCACCTCGTTCTGCGACGGCGCCCAGGCGGAGGATGCGACCTCATCGAAGAACGGCAGCGGCCAGTCGCGCAAATCAACGACTTCGACGTCGATATCGGCATGCGTCTTGGTAATCTTGGCGATCCACTGCGTCGGGACGTCGGCAAAGCGGGCGGCGCGCGTCGAACCGACGACAATGGCGATTTTGGGTTTGGACATAAGCGGGCTCTCCTTGCGGGGGAATTTCGGTATCGTTTGGATACCGGCGCTATATGTGATACTGACAAAGTGGCGCACAAGGAGGCACATTTTTGTTACCGAGGCACCCGTACAACACTGAGGACTGCCGGGCCGTATCGGAAATCCTGCAACGGGTCGGCGACAAATGGACCGTTTTGGTGGTCGGCAAGCTGGGCGGCGGACCGATGCGCTTCAATGAATTGCGCACGGCCGTCGGCGGCATCTCACAGAAAATGCTGACCATCACCTTGCGCGGCCTGGAGCGGGACGGCTTTGTCACGCGCAAGGTTTTTCCGACCATTCCGCCGCGCGTCGATTACGAGCTGACCGAGCTCGGCCACGAGTTGCTGGTGCCGGTTGGCGCGCTCGGCGAATGGGCACGAAAGAATACCAATCGAGTACGCGCGGCGCGCGCGAAATTCGATGGCGAGCATCCCTGAAGGCCTTGAAGCGCAACGTGTTGCGAGCATCGCTCCGCAGCGTTGCTGACTGCGCAAGGAGTCTGCAGTTGTGTCTTTTTGACTTGTCGTATTCGAGGGCACATCAACCTTGATGCCCGCCCGACCCTGACGGCTTTGGTCGCGCCTGAGAGGAGCACTCAGGCTTTTGAAGTGGTACTGCCACGGGGCGCCAAGGAGCAGACTGCGCACATCGCTTCCTGACTCTGCTCCGCCCCGAGGCCATGCATCCACACTGTGCGCAGGAGCTCTTTTTTCACTTCTACATAGGCAGTTATGCCGAGCAGGCAGGTGAGTGCGAGAAGGGCTGCCACGAGCCAGCCGTTCAGCATGTGTTGACGCATTGTCTTTCCTCCAGCGGCACGCACCGTCGGGTGCGTAAGCAACCATCGGTTGTCGTCGGACGCACGTCCCGCTCAAGAGTTGTTACAAATTTGCCTGTCCGGGGAATCGTTCGCCGTCAGCTTTCGGCTGGGACCGGCTTCGGCTTGCCGTCGCCGTCGAGCGCCACCATGACGAAATCGGCATGGGTGACCTTCTCCATCAGGTCGGCGAGATAACGCTGCGCCCAGGCCTCAACCTTGAGCGTCATCGAGGTGCGGCCGACGCGCTCGACATGGGTGTAGATGCAGAGCGTGTCGCCGATCTTCATCGGCTTGGCGAAGGACATCTCCTTGACCGCCGCCGTCACCACACGGCCCTTGGCCCGTTCGGCCGCGCGGATGCCGCAGGCCAGGTCCATCTGCGCCATCACCCAGCCGCCAAATATGTCGCCGGCGGCATTGGCATCCGACGGCATGGCGAGCGTCCTCAATGTCAGGTCGCCGAGCGGCTTGCCGTCCGCGTAGTGCACCATCAGGGGTCCTCCAGCCGCTGCTTCCTGAAGCCGTACCAATGCCATCGCGATGTCGCAAGCTTTGCTGAAGGCGAAGGACGCGTCGCGGCTCGGTCGCTTTTTTCACAAGCCATGCCGGAAGCCCCGGCGACGACGTGAGCCGGCAATGTCTAGGCTAAGCCCGGATCTCGGAGCCCGCCCGCGCATCATGCAGACTTATCATTTCATTATCGTCGGCTCCGGCTCGGCCGGTTCGGTGGTCGCGGAAAGGCTCTCGGCTTCCGGCCGCTTTTCGGTACTGGTGCTGGAGGCAGGCGGAACCGACCGCCGTTTCTATGTCCAGATGCCGCTCGGCTACGGGAAGACCTTCTTCGATCCGGCC
Organism: Mesorhizobium sp. M1A.F.Ca.IN.020.03.2.1; assembly: GCF_004023205.1. NCBI lineage: Bacteria > Pseudomonadati > Pseudomonadota > Alphaproteobacteria > Hyphomicrobiales > Phyllobacteriaceae > Mesorhizobium > Mesorhizobium sp. M1A.F.Ca.IN.020.03.2.1. Next base: position 2,002 of record NZ_RZSV01000064.1, read on the forward strand.
GTCAACTGGAACTACAAGGCCGATCCCGATCCCGGCCTCGGCAACAATGCCGACCACTGGCCGCGCGGCAAGCTGCTCGGCGGCTCGAGCTCGATCAACGCCATGGTCTTCATTCGCGGCGCGCGCGAGGACTTCGATGCCTGGGCCGCCGCCGGCAATGCGGGCTGGAGCTATGACGACCTGCTCCCCGCTTTCAAAGCGTTGGAGGACAACGAGGCCGGCGCCGACCAATGGCGCGGGGTCGGCGGCCCCTTGCACATCACCGATTGCTCGAATGCGGTGCATCCGCTGACCAAGCGCTATCTGGCGGCCGCCCAGCAGGCCGGACTGCCGTTAAATCCGGATTTTAACGGCGCCTCCCAGGAGGGCGTCGGCGTCTACCAGATCACCACCAGGAACGGCCGCCGCATGTCCGCCGCCCGCGCGTTCCTGCGCCCGGCGATGAAGCGCAACAATGTGCGCGTCGAGACCAACGCGCTGGCGACGAAAATCCTGTTCGAGGGCAAGCGCGCCGTCGGCGTCGAGTACCAGCAAAACGGCGAAACCAAGAGGGTCCGCGCGGGCCGCGAGGTGATCCTCTCCGGCGGCTCGATCAACTCGCCGCAACTGCTGCAGCTCTCCGGTGTGGGCCCGTCGGCGCTGCTCGGCGATCTCGGCATCCCAGTCGTCCACGCCAACGACAATGTCGGGGCCAACCTGCAAGACCATGTCGGCATCAACTACACCTTCAAGGGCAAGCTGCCGACGCTGAACCAGATCCTGCGGCCATGGTGGGGCAAGCTGCTGGTGGGCATGCAGTACATCCTGCTGCGTTCCGGTCCGCTGTCGTTGTCGATGAACAATGCCGGCGGCTTCTTCCGCACCGACCCGTCGATGGCGCGGCCGAACATGCAGCTCTATTTCCAGGCCTTCTCGACCGTCATCCCCAAGAGCGGCGAGCGCCCGATCCTGACGCCCGATCCGTGGCCGGGCTTCTCCATCGGCCTTTCCAATTGCCGGCCGTCGAGTCGCGGCGAGATCATGATCCGCTCGAAGGATCCGCGCGACTATCCGAAGATCACGGCGAACGCCTATTCGACCAACGCCGATGTCGACGAGATGCTGGCGGCGGTGAAGTTCGTGCGCAAGATCGCCTCGATGCCGGCGATGGCCGAGATCATCGAGGAAGAAGTTTTGCCTGGTCCGTCAATTACTTCCGATGCCGATCTGATTCAGGATTTCAGGAAGCGCTCGGGCACCGTCTACCATCCCGTCTCGACCTGTCGCATGGGTCCGGACGCTTCGCGCGCCGTCGTCGATCCCCGACTTCGGGTGCATGGGCTCGAGGGCTTGCGTGTGATCGACGCATCGATCTTTCCCGACAACATCACGGGCAACACCAACGCCGCCGCAATCCTCACCGGATGGAAAGGCGCCGAGCGGGTTCTGGAGGATCAGAAATGAAAGTCACCGACGTCAAGACCTGGGTTGTCGGCAACCCGCCGCCCGGCATCGGCGGCAAGTATTTCATCTTCGTCAAGCTCACCACCGATGGCGGCGTGGTCGGCTATGGCGAGGCCTACAACGCCACCTTCTCGGCGCATGTCACTGCCAAGATGATCGAGGATATGGCCGAGCGCTACCTCATCGGCCGCGATCCGCACGATATCGAGAACCTCTTCCGCCGCGTCTATTCCTCCGGCTTCACCCAGCGTCCCGACGTTTCCGGGATGGGGTGCTTTTCGGCACTCGAAATGGCCTGCTGGGACATCATCGGCAAGGAGGCCGGCAAGCCGGCCTACAAGCTGCTCGGCGGCCAGGTGCACGAGACGCTGCGCTCCTACACCTATCTCTATCCGCACACCGGCAGCGTCCATTCGGAAGACGCCCGCGGCCAGAACGTCTACAACGATCCCGACATGGCCGCGGCCTGCGCTCTGGAATATGTCGAGCAGGGATTCAACGCCGTCAAGCTCGACCCGGCCGGGCCTTACACGGCCTATGACGGCCATCAGCCGCGCCTGATCGACATCGACCTCTCGGCGCGCATGATCAAGGCGATCCGCGAGGCGGTAGGCACCAGGGCGGACATCCTGTTCGGAACCCATGGCCAGTTCACCGCCTCCGGTGCGCTTCGTATGGCCCGTGCAATCGAGCCCTACGATCCGCTGTGGTTCGAGGAGCCGGTGCCGCCGGACATGCCCGAGGTGATGGCGCAGGTCGCTCGCGGCACCTCGATTCCTATCGCCACCGGCGAGCGGCTGACGACAAAATTCGAATTCGCGCGCGTCATCGAGAACCGCGCCGCGACCATCCTGCAGCCGGATCTCGGCCGCTCCGGCGGCATTCTCGAAACCAAGAAGATCGCCGCCATGGCCGAGGCCTACCACATCCAGGTGGCGCCGCATTGCTATTGCGGGCCGATCGTCGGCGCCGCCAACATCCAGCTTGCGGTGACTCTGCCCAACTTCCTCATCCTGGAATCGTTGAAGCAGTGGGACGGTTTTCACGCCACGCTGCTCAGGAAGAAGATCGAATGGCAGGATGGGAACGTCATCCCGTCGAAGGAGCCAGGCCTCGGTGTCGAGCTCAACGAGGAAGTCTGCGAGGCGCACCCCTATAGCGGCAAAGACCTGCATCTGCAGATGATGCAGACGCCGCTGATGCCGTGACGGCGCGCCTCGCCTACGCCTTCATCGGCCTTGGTCATCTCGGCGGCAACCTTGCCGCCAGCCTGCTGCGCCACGGCTTCGCTGTTGCCGTTTTCGACCGTGACCCAGCGGCGGTTGCGCGTTTGGTCGCGCTCGGCGCAACGGCGGCGGCGAGCCCGGCCGATGCCGCGACCCGCGCCGGCAATGCGATCACCTGCCTGCCCTCGCCGAAAGTGAGCGAAGCTGTGCTCGCCGGTTCTGACGGATTGCTGGACGGCCTGGCCGCCGGCGGCACCTGGATCGAAATGTCGACCAATGGCCGCGACGAGATCCTGCGGCTGGCCGCACTTGCTTCGGCGAAAGGTGTCGAGACGCTGGAATGTCCGGTCACCGGCGGCGTGCACTTGGCGGCGGCAGGAAAGATCACCGCGCTGGTGGGAGGGGACGCCGCGCTCTACGAGCGCCACCGGCCGGCGATCCAGGCAATGTGCGCCAAATCGTTCCTGATGGGACCGGTCGGCTCGGGGGCGGTGATCAAGGTCATCACCAACATGCTGGCCTTCATCCATCTGGTCGCCGCCGGCGAGGCATTGATGCTCGCCAACCAGGGCGGGCTCGACCTCGCCCAGGCCTATCACGCCATCGTCGCCTCTTCCGGCAACAGCTTCGTCCACGAGACCGAAAGCCAGCTCATCCTGAACGGCTCCTACGACATCGGCTTCACCATGGACCTGGCTTTGAAGGATCTCGGTTTCGCGTTGGGCATTGCCAGGGATTTTCGCGTGCCGCTGCAACTGGCACCACTCGTCAACCAGATTTTCGAGGTCGGCAGGCAGAAGTATGGCGGTGGCGCCTGGTCGACCCAGATCGTCAAGCTTCTGGAGGATGCGGTCGGCACGGAGTTCGCGCGCCAGGCTTCCCGGCCAAGCTCGAACTGTAATCCGCCAAAACTTTAGCCAGCTATTTCAATCGCCTAATCACACCGGCGGAATCAAGCCTTCAGGCAGGTGATTCAACACCTGAGCGTCAATGCGCCGGGCAATATCTCGAAAGTTGCCGGAATCCGACCTGGCGACTCGCCGTCTATGTCGACTAGCGCTCCGTTCTTCTCAACGTCGCCTAGCGGTTCGACCAGCACCTTGCGACCGCGCAGGATGGTGATCGCCGGATGGTTGCGGTGGCGCCCGCCATAGAGGAGACGGATGTCGCGGATCAGCCCAAGCTTGCCGGCGGCGCGCAGGATGACGACGTCGAACTGGCCGTCGGACAGATCGGCGTCCGGCGCAATCATCATGCCGCCACCGAAGAATTTCCCGTTGGCTACCGCCACCAGCGCCATGCGCGCCTCGACCGGCTCGCCGTCGTCTATGGTGATCCTGACCTCCTGGAAGCGATAGCGGATGAATTCCAGCACTGTGCGCCAGAAGAAAAGCGCTTTGGCCGAGACCCTGCCCTTGCGCTTGTCCGCATTGACCGCGCGATCGGTGGCGCCGGAGAGGCCGAGGCTGGCGATGTTGATGAAGTGACGGCTGGCGAGCGCGCCGTGGTCGTCGATGTAGCAGATGCGGCCGGCATCGACCTTGCGCGCGCCGGCGCCGGCGATACGCGCCAGTGCTTCCTCGATTTCGTCGGGCAGGCCGAGCCCTCTGGCGAAATCGATACCGGTGCCGCAGGGCAAAAGGCCGAGCGCGCTGGTCCGGCCGGTCTCATGCTGTGCCTGCAGCAGCCCGTCCGCCACCTCGCTGGCGGTTCCGTCGCCGCCGGCCGCGATCACCAGATCGCACCCGCTGGCCGCGAGGTCGATTGCCAATCGCTCGGCGTCGCCGCTGGTCTGCGTCTCGCGCAGCTCGAAATCGCCGAAATGCCTCTTGAGCGATGCGGCGGCTTCGGACCAATGCCGCTTGAGCTTGCCCCCTCCCGCTATCGGATTGAGAACCACCCCGACCTTCAACCTGATCTCCCCCGAGGCCTATTGCGTGGAAGCGCAAGGCGACTCGGCTGATGCAGCGCCACAGCACTTTGCCGGCATTCAAACGCGGGCTGACTGGCGGGGCAAGGCTCATCGTCGAAAGGACCGCGGAAAATGGGGACAGGCTGTCTAAGGCGTTCGGCCCGCAAATTCCGAGACTTGTCGCATCGGTCCCCGATAATCCCGCTATCCACAGGTCCGCGTCTATTCCGCAAATTCCTTACCCGGCATACATTGAACCCATCTCAGGCGGCTACCGAACGCCCCGGCCGAAAGGCAGAAGCGCAAGGCGGATTTCCTGAGGCCCGTACGGCCCAGAACGAGAGCAGGTTCGCCTGCTGGAGGGACGGATGCCGAGACCTACGGGTGCCGCGGAAAGCGTGCGAACGCCGACGGCGGACCGATGCTGCCATGAAGGCGGGTGAAACCTTCGATGGTGCGCCGGCAAAGCCCGCAAGGGTGGAGATCGGCGTGGTCTGGAACGGACGCTGCCTTCGGGTGGCGACTGGCAGGACCGTCAAAATCAAGGCCGGCCTGGCGCGACGACTTTACGGAAGTTGCTGCCGTAACCGGTTCCTGATCTGACAGGGAGGCGCTGGGAGCAATCCCAGCGCCGACTGTTTTTTGGGCTGCCCCTTTCACCGGCCCTTTTCCCAGCGTCCTGCACCTCCCCAGCATCTGCCACTGATGCTTCCCCGCCACAGTCGCAAGCCAAGCAACGCGCCGACACTCTCAATTCACAATCGCGGCCAAATCCCGCCTTGTTCCCCGGCGATTGATCGCCTGGGAACGAAGTTTAAAGGGACAAGACCGTGATCAAGACCGCCCTTGTCGCCATGACCATTGTCGGCTGCGACTGCGACGCCAAGCTCTGCGAGTATATCGGCGAGACTCCCGCCAAATGGGCGACGATTGCCGACTGCGAAGCGGCGATGAAGAGCCAGATGCTGCATCAGCGCAATTTCAATTATCCGCTGGTTTCCGGCATCTGCCGCACCAAAGGGTCGGCATCGACTTCGGAGCTCGCAGCCAAAGCGTCAAGGCCGGAGCTGAGGCCGCCGAACAGCGTCGTCGAACCCATTGCCCCATTGCCGCCCGAGTTCAGCCGTCGGCCGAGCGTTCCGGTCGGCACGACGGTGACGGCCAGCGAGACGGAAGCCGCGCGGCCTGTTGCCTTCGAGGCCGCGGTCGACGGCGGCAGCGCCGTGCTCTATCGCACCAAGGCTGGTTATGCCGTGGTCAAGACCGATCTCGGCCGCGCGGCCAACGCGACGGTGGACATGGCAAAGCGATCGGCGAACTGGCTGGCGGGACTGGTGCCGAGCGGGCTGTAATCCAGCACCGGAAGCGCACGAAACCGGTATTCCAGGCACTTGAATATCAGCGCGCCTTACAGTTTGACCTTCAGCGTCTGCCAGAATTTGTCGATCATCGGTTGCTCGGTTGCGGTGTCCTGATCGCCGATGCGCGTGATGAACAGCAGCCCCTGATCGGCAAGACCGAAGCCGACGATCTCGAAATCGGCCTTGTCGGTACGCGTCTTCACCGTGGCTTTGATGCCGGTCAACTGCTTGCCGTCGGCGACTTGCGGGTCGTCGGCTCCTGTATCAGCGTGCCGCCCGCCTGAACCGACTCCTTGGTCATCTCCTGCAGCATCAGCTGATTGAGCGACACCGGATTCATCTTGCCGTATTCCTGCACCACGACGACGGTGCCGAGGGCCGAGGCAGCGAGGTATTGGGTGATGCTCTCGCCGAGATCCGTCTTGGTGACGGAAATGCTGCTCGGATGAACAAAGGAAAACCTGCCGCCGGACAAAGTGTCGAAGTCGTTGCGGTCGAGCCGCACCCTGGCCCTCTTACCGCCGGGCAAGGTCACGTCTGCATCCTTGCCGGGATCATCGCCGTGGCACCAAGTTTCATTCGCATGTCCTGTCCTCTCCGGCGGTCGGCGCTTTCGACTCTTTGACGACCGAGAGCGCTTCCGTTCCCGTTACCATCCGCTCGTGACGGATAGACTGACCACACCCGGCAAAAACCATAGGGGTACCGGAACGCTGCAGACGAAGGCCGCCGCTGGCGCGTCGGAACAATGCAGTGCCTGATTGATAATGCCGGCACGATGCGGGAAGATGAGCGCCTACCTGGAGTTGGGGGGCTTCATGACCTTTGCCGTTCGCGCCACACTAAGCTTGTTACTGGCACTCGCGCCCTTGCCTGTTCGAGCGCAGGACACCGATCAGGGTGACGACAAAACGGTGATGGTAGCCCCGGACGATGCCGAAATGGCGGCGGCGATTGCAAAGGCACGATCCAGCCTGGACGACTTCCTGGCTTTGTCCGACGCGCCGCCGCCGGGAACCGGCAGGTTCAAGCTGAAGGTCATGGTGGTCGACGGACATGCGACGGAGCATTTCTGGGTCATCCCCTTCAAGCGGACCGCCACCGGCTTTGTCGGCATATTGGCGAACGAGCCTAAACTCGTCCGCAACGTGGTATTCGGCCAGAACATCGAATTCTCCAAGGACGATATCTCCGACTGGGGATACGCCAGGGACGGCCATCAGGTCGGCAGCTTCACCGTCTGCGTGATGTTCAAGAAAATGTCCAAGGAAGAAGCGGATTACATGCGCACCCAATACGGCTTCGACTGCTGAACTGCATCCAAGGCATTACAACTGCCTTTGCGGCAAGCTCGCCGCGGCCAGTCGGCCCGGTCAGCAGTCGGCTGTCAGCCGGAAAAGATCGCGCTCAGGCGTTCGGTAACCTTCCGCTTCAACAATTCCTCCTTCAGCGCCTCCACCGGCACCAGCTGCTCATGGCCGCCTTTGGCGAGGCGCATGAAGAAATGCAGTTTGTAAGCGGCAATCTTGCCTCGCGCGGCTGTGTCCGTGCGGACGTCGACGACCAGGATCGAACCGATGCGGCCGGGCCATGGCTGCCTGGCAAAAGCCGTGCCGAGGAAGTCGCCGAGACCGTAGGCCACGATCGCATCGTCGATGCGCTCGAGCGGCTGCACGACATGGGCGTGGTGGCCGGCGATCAGCCGCACGCCGTAACCCGCCAGCCGCCGCGCCAGCGCCCGCGTCGCCGGTCTCGGAAAATGCCGGAACTCCCAGTCCCAATGCGGCACCGCGCAGAGCAAGTCGATGTTCGCGAGGATCCCGAGCGGCCATTCGGCCGGATCGCCCGCCATGGAAATCCGCGCCCGAAATTCGGCCTCGTCAGCGTTGCGCCAAAGCGTGAACGCGGCGAAGCCGATCGTCAGCGGCCCGGCGGCCTGGTGTTGGACCGGGCCGCCGGCCGCGGTGCCGATGGTGCGGATGCCGAGCCGCTTCAGCGCCGCGACCGTCTCGTCGAAGCCGGCAACGCCCTGGTCGAGGATATGATTGTTGGCGAGCGACAGCACGAGCCTGTCACGGGCAATGCCGACGTCTGCCAGCGCATCCGCCAGGAAGCGTTCGCTCATCGCGTGATGCGTGCCAAGCCGCGTGCCCGCCACCGCGCTCGGCCGCTCGACGATCGGGCTTTCGCAATTGCCGACCACGAGATCGGCCGAAGCGAGCAGCGCCGCGATCGCAGGGTCGCATTCCGGCACCCGGCGATTGGCGACCGCCGACAGGTCGCCGATGAAAGCAAGCCGCACAGTTTGCGTTGGCGTCGGCACCATCAGCGTCGCTGCCGGCGCCGCGAAACCGTTTCTGTCGCCGCCTAGCGACGGCTTCAGAAAACGCGGCAGCCACGACAATTTGTAGGAAAGCGGATAATTCGACACGCGATGCCCAACCGTTTGCCATCGTGTGTAGACCGTCTTCGCGCCAGGAGAAAGCAGCAGGCGAAGCGCCGCAAATCCGTGTATTGTGGCTGGCGGGATTGGGACGGGAGGATCCATCGTGAAGCGACTGTCGGGCCTTGTGGCACTCACACTCTTGCTGCTCCTGCCGTTTGCTTACGCCAAAGCGGCTAGCCCCGACCCTGCCGCCTTGTTCGAGGCGAAAACCGTTTCAGAGCGGAACAGAGCCCTGGCGGCACTGGAGGCGGCGGCACCGAGCGATCCGGCATCGGCCTATGCCGCCGGCGCCGGCGAATTCTTTACCGCGCTGGAAATCCTGGCCAGCGGTCTGCATCGGCACGGTTTCGAGAGCCCGCAATCCTTCATGCTACCGCTGATGCGGCTGCCCGTGCCGGACAATCCCAGTCCCGAGCCGCTGACCTATGAAAAGTTCCGCGCCATCCTGATCGCTTTCCGCGACCGTCTGGAGAAATCCGCCGCCACGCTGGGCTCGGTGCCCGTCGATGCCGATATCGGCATGGTGGTCGACCTCGCTCATGCCGGTATCAATCTCAACGAGGACGGCAACATCGCGCCGGACGAAAGCATCGCCGCGATTATGGCCTCGCTCTCACGCGGCGTCGACGCGAGCGATGCCGCCCCTTCGCTTGCCTTCCGCTTCGACCGCGCCGACGGCTTCTGGCTGCAAGGTTACGCCGAGTTCCTGATGGCGCAGGCCGATTTCTGGCTGGCGCATGATTTCAAAGCCATGTTCGACGGCTCTTTCCACATGCTGTTTCCGCACGCGAAACTGCCGTTGCAGGACGCGCTGGTCCCGCCGGATGGCGGCATGAGCGGCAGCATCTTCGCCTCGGAATGGCGCTTTGCCGACTTCATCTCGCTGGTGCATCTCGTCAACTGGCCGGTGATCGAGCCGGAGCGCCGGAAGGCGGCGCGCCGTCACCTGCTGGAGATGATCCGGCTTTCGCGCGAGGACTGGAAAGCGATACGCGCCGAAACCGACAATGACCGCGAATGGCTGCCGGGACCGCAGCAGAAGGGCGTCAACCCGCTCACCAGCCTTGAGGTCGGCGAGGCGCAAGTGCAGGCATGGCTTGCCGCCCTGACCATGGCTGAGGACCTTCTCGAAGGCCGCGTGCTGCTGCCGCATTTCCGTGTCATCGGCAAAGGCATCAACATGAAGCGCTTCTTCGACGAGCCGAAACCTTTCGACCTCGTCCTGTCGATCACCGGCCCGGCCATCGCGCCTTATCTCGAAAGTGGAAAAATCCTCACCAGCGACGATTTCAATCAGATTCAGCGCGAGTTCGGCGGCGCCGGCTTCCTGACCTTCGCGCTGTGGTTCAACTGAAACGAAACGGCGCGTGCGACACGCCTCCTGACAGCCTTCTGTCAGCAGGCTCGGCAGCGCGTACCCGCCATTCCACTCCGCTCTTTCCATTTCGGCCGAGTCCTCTCATATTCGAGCAATGGCCAAACGCACCGACAAGAAAACGCCCTCGCCGGCGCAAGAGGGCGCGCCGAAACGGCGCAGTCCGCTGACCGAATTCCTCGACGCCGCCGAGCCCCTGGAGCGCGGCGGCTTCGCCGAAGCACCGCAAAGCGAGTTCTCCGGCGCGCCTCTCACCGGCTCGATCTCCGATTGGGCCGGGCAGATCGAGCGCGAGGCGCAAAAGCAGCCGAAGGCTAAAGCGCCGAAGAAGGTCCCCGAGCGCTCTGCTGCGCCCGGGCGCACGGCGCGCGGCACCTCGATGGGCGGCGCGGCATCGGCGAAAGAACGCGCCGCCGCCGGCCTCAACCCGGTGGCCGGCCTCGACATCAGCCTGGAGGACGCCGAGCAGGTTTCCTCGAGCGGTGTGACCGCGACCGTCGCCGCGCTGTCGAAACTCATCGAATCCGGCAATCCGCTGCACAAGGATGGCCAGCTTTGGACGCCGCACCGGCCTGCCCGGCCGGAAAAATCGGAAGGCGGCATCGCCATCAAGATGGTCTCGGATTTCGAGCCCGCCGGCGACCAGCCGACCGCCATCAAGGACCTTGTCGAGGGTGTCGAGCAAAGCGACCGCACACAGGTGCTGCTCGGCGTGACCGGCTCGGGCAAGACCTTCACCATGGCCAAGGTGATCGAGGAGACGCAGCGCCCTGCCCTGATCCTGGCGCCGAACAAGACGCTGGCCGCGCAGCTCTACGCCGAGTTCAAGAAATTCTTCCCCGAAAACGCGGTCGAGTATTTCGTCTCCTATTACGACTACTATCAGCCGGAAGCCTACGTCCCGCGCACCGACACCTATATCGAGAAGGAATCCTCGATCAACGAGCAGATCGATCGCATGCGCCACTCGGCGACGCGCTCGCTGCTGGAGCGTGATGACGTCATTATCGTCGCCTCGGTCTCCTGCATCTACGGTATCGGCTCGGTCGAGACCTATACGGCGATGACCTTTCAGATGCAGGTCGGTGACCGGCTCGACCAGCGCGCCTTGCTCGCCGACCTTGTCGCCCAGCAATACAAGCGCCAGGACATCAACTTCGTGCGCGGCTCGTTCCGCGTCCGCGGCGACACGATCGAGATCTTTCCGGCCCACCTCGAAGACCGCGCCTGGCGCATCTCGATGTTCGGCGACGAGATCGAGGCGATCACCGAATTCGATCCGCTGACCGGCCAGAAGACCGGCGAGCTGAAGAGCGTCAAGATCTACGCCAATTCGCACTATGTGACGCCGCGGCCGACCTTGAATCAGGCTATCAAGTCGATCAAGGAAGAGCTGCAATACCGCCTGCAAGAGCTTGAAAAGGCTGGCCGTCTGCTTGAAGCGCAACGTCTCGAGCAGCGCACGCGCTTCGACCTCGAGATGCTCGAGGCGACCGGTTCCTGCGCCGGCATCGAGAATTATTCGCGCTATCTCACCGGTCGCCAGCCGGGCGAGCCGCCGCCGACGCTCTTCGAATATGTGCCGGACAATGCGCTGATCTTCATCGACGAAAGCCACGTCACCGTGCCGCAGATCGGCGGCATGTATCGCGGCGACTTCCGCCGCAAGGCGACGCTGGCCGAGTATGGCTTCCGCCTGCCCTCCTGCATGGACAACCGGCCGCTGCGCTTCGAGGAATGGGACGCCATGCGCCCGCTGTCGATCGCCGTCTCGGCGACACCGGGCGGCTGGGAGCTCGACCAGTCCGGCGGCGTCTTCGCCGAGCAGGTCATCCGCCCGACCGGCCTGATCGACCCGCCGGTCGAGGTGCGCCCCGCCAAGAGCCAGGTCGACGATGTCGTCGGCGAAATCCGTGAGACGACCAGGCTGGGCTACCGTACGCTGGTCACGGTTCTCACCAAGCGCATGGCCGAAGACCTCACCGAATATCTGCATGAGAACGGCATTCGAGTCCGCTACATGCACTCCGATATCGACACGCTGGAGCGCATCGAGATCCTGCGCGACCTGCGCCTCGGCGCCTTCGACGTGCTGGTCGGCATCAACCTGCTCCGCGAAGGCCTCGACATTCCCGAATGCGGCTTCGTCGCCATCCTCGATGCCGACAAGGAGGGTTTCCTTCGTTCGGAAACCTCGCTGATCCAGACCATCGGCCGCGCCGCCCGCAACGTCGACGGCAAGGTCATCCTCTACGCCGACCAGATCACCGGCTCGATGGAACGGGCGATGGCGGAGACCAACCGCCGCCGCGAGAAGCAGATGGAGTGGAACGCGGCCAACGGCATCACGCCGGAATCGGTCAAGTCGCGCATCGCCGACATCCTCGACTCCGTCTACGAGAAGGATCACGTGCGCGCCGACATCTCGCAGTTCACCGACGATGCCGGCGCCATGATCGGCAACAATCTGAAAACCCATCTCGAGGCGCTGGACAAGCAGATGCGCGATGCCGCCGCCAATCTCGACTTCGAGAAGGCCGCCCGCATCCGCGACGAGATCAAGCGGCTGCGCGAAATGGAGCTGTCCATCTCGGACGATCCGCTCGCCCGCTACGCCGACATGGAAAGCCCGGTTTCCGGCCGCGAGAAAGGCAGGCACAACAAGGGACGTGCGGTGCACCGCACCGTCGATGACGACGGCAAGGGCCTGTTCCGCAAGCCGGATCTCGATGAGATGGGCGCGGACGGCGCGGTGCCGGTGAAGAAGCCTCTTTTCGCCAAGCCCTCGATCGACGACATGGGACCGGGCACCGATATGGCAACACCCGCTGGCGCGGTCTCGCGTTCGCTGTTCAAGAAGCAGTCGGCGCAGGAAGCGCATGGCTCCGACTTCGGCATCCCGGGCGATCGCACCGGGTCGCTGTTCCGCAAGAACTCGCTCGACGAGATGACGGTGCGCCGTACCGAAAAACCCGTCGAAGGAACGGTGCCTACGAAGCCACGGCCAATCTCCCCCCTTGTGGGGGAGATGTCCGGCAGGACAGAGGGGGGCGCGAAGGAACGCGACGATAAACCCATCGTCCGCCAGCGCTCTGGCATCGGCTCTTACGAAGACCCAGCCGATGAGCGCCGTCAAAAGCGCCGGCCGAGCAAGACTGGGCGGCCGGGGCACTGATTTTCTGAAGAGATTGATGTTGACATGCCGGCGGGACAGCGCTCTGTCCTGCCGGACATCTCCCCCACAATGGGCCCACAAGAGGGAGGTCGGCAGTTTCAGCGCTCCGCTCTGTCCTGCCGCCCCTTGCCATGTCCCCCTCCCGAGGTGTACCCAGTTTCCCAATTCGAACATCTGGAAAGGAGGGCTGCGTGTCTATCGATCACCACCGTCAGCGCGGCCCTGTCTGTGCCCTGCGAGCTTGCTTGCAGGGCTGACCAGGACGGTCCGGGAATTTTCCCCCGCTTCGATTTTTGGTCTGCCCTTCGTGGTGCCGCTGATCTCGGCCTGATGGCCTACCGGCGCACCGTCAAAGTGCATTGAGCCGGGCTCCGGCAAGACCAGAGAAATCGACATGGCCCTGATCAGCCTCAAATCCCTCGGCGTCACCATGAGTGCGCCGCTCTTCTCCAACCTCGACCTCATCATCGGTGCCGGCGACCGGCTGGGCATCGTCGCGGCGAACGGCCGTGGCAAATCCACCCTGCTCAGATGCCTGGCCGGCGAGCTGGACGCCACGAGCGGCGATATCACCCGGACGCGCGGCTTGCGCGTCGGCCATGTCGAGCAATCCGTCCCCGACGCGCTGCTCGACCGTAGCTTCCATCAGGTGGTTGCCGATGCCTTGCCGCCGGAGCAGCTTGGCAGCGAGCTTTGGCGCGTCGACGTGGTGCTGGATTCGCTCGATGTGCCTGAGGACATGCGCGACAGGCCGATGCGGGCCTTGAGCGGCGGCTGGCAAAGGCTGGCGCTGATCTCCCGCGTCTGGGTCACCGACCCGGACGTGCTTCTGCTCGACGAGCCGACCAACCATCTCGACCTGGCCAGGATCAGCCAATTGGAAACCTGGCTGAACGCGCTGCCACGCGATGTGCCGGTGATCATCGCCAGCCACGACCGCGCCTTTCTCGACACCACCACCAACCGCACGCTGTTCCTGCGCCCGGAAGAATCGCCGGTGTTTTCGCTGCCCTATTCGCGCGCCCGGCAGGCGCTCGACGAGGTCGACGCCTCGACGGCGCGGCGGTTCGAGCGCGACATGAAGGTCGCACAGCAGTTGCGCCGGCAGGCAGCCAAGCTCAACAACATCGGCATCAATTCCGGCAGCGACCTGCTGACGGTCAAAACCAAGCAGCTCAGGGAGCGGGCCGAAAGGCTGGAAGATGCAGCCGTGGCAGCGCATCGCGAGCGTTCGGCCGGCGCGATCCGATTGGCCAACCGCGGCACCCACGCCAAGGTGCTGATCACGCTCGACGACCCGGCGGTCGAAACGCCCGACGGCACGCTGCTGTTCAGGACCGGCAAGCGCCATATCTGCCAAGGCGACCGCATCGTGCTGCTCGGCCGCAACGGTGTCGGCAAATCGCGCTTCATTGCGATGATCCGCGCCGCCATCGCCGAACCGGGGTCGGAAGAAAGCGTCAAGGTGACGCCGTCGACCGTGCTCGGCTACAGCGACCAGGCTCTGTCCGGCATCGGCGCCGACGCCACCCCGCTGGCGATGGTCTCGCGCCGCTTCGAGATCGGCGAGCAGCGCGCCCACTCGCTTCTCGCCGGCGCCGGCGTCGCCATCGAGATGCAGGAGAAAAGGATTGCCGCGTTGTCGGGCGGACAGCGGTCGAGGCTGATGTTGCTGGTGCTGCGGCTCCTCAACCCCAATTTCTACCTCCTCGACGAGCCGACCAATCACCTCGACATTGACGGCCAGGAAGCGCTGGAGGACGAGTTGCTGAAGCATCAGGCAAGCTGCCTGCTCGCCTCGCACGACCGCTCCTTCATCCGCGCGATCGGCAACCGGTTCTGGCTGATCGAGAAGCGGCGGCTGACCGAAGTCGACAGTCCGGAAGGGTTCTTCCGCTCGGTGGCCGCGACGGAGCGCTGATAGCCACGACAAGGCCGGCCTATACGGGGGGCCGGCCTATACGGGCCGGCTTTCCGGGCGCGCATGAAAAATTCCGGTGACCTGTCGGATTGCCGCAGCATTCCTCGTCCCTTGGGATGCCGACACGGTGCTGACGGCACCAACCAGGGAGAGTTTATCATGTCCATCTTGTCATCCATCAGCCGCATCGCCAGCCAATATGCGACGGCGCGCGCCCGCTACCGCAGCGAGCGCATTCTGCTTTCGCTGCCGGCCGACCTGCGCAAGGACATCGGTTTTCCGGAAATTCTCGACACGCGAAACGGCCGCTGCACAGCTACCTTCTCGACCGACGTCATTTGAAAGTGACCAACGGGTTCATGCGACGGTCATCGGCTTCACCGGCTGCGCGGCCGGTCCGGGCCCGGCCCGCTAAAAAAATTCCGCTGCCCGTGTAGGATTGCTGTCGCCTCGTCCGTCTTTTGATCGCAACGCACAATCAACCCGTGAAGAGGAACACGTGAAATGACCGACCAGAACCCGCCCCGCGCCAAAGTTCTTGGCGGATTGACCCCCTATCTGCAGGTCGACGGCGCCATCAAGGCGGCCGAGTTCTACAAGAAGGCTTTCGGGGCCGAGGAAGTCTTTGCCTATCCGCCGGACGACAAGGGCCGCACCATGCATATCCATCTCTATGTCAACGGCTCGACGCTCATGCTGGGCGACGCCTATCCCGAGCACGGCCATCCGCATCAGGCGGCGCAGGGTTATACGCTCCAACTCCATCTCGGTAGTGACGACGTCGATGCCTGGTGGAAGCGCGCGGTAGACGCCGGCTGCGAAGTCGTCACGCCCCTCCAGGTAATGTTCTGGGGCGACCGCTGGGGCCAGGTGAAGGATCCCTTCGGCGTCGCCTGGGCGATGAACGCGCCGGTAAAATAGGTTTCCCAGCGAGCAAGCGTCGGCCGCCAATCCCAGGGCTGACGCGCTCACCCGCGCCGGGTCGTATCCCCGCCGGCCCGGCGCTCGTTTTCAGCGAAGGAGTTTTACCCATGTCCTATGTCGATGGTTTCGTGCTTGCCGTGCCGAAGGCAAATCTTGATGACTACAAGAAAATGGCTGCGAATGCCGGCGCCGTCTGGAAGGAGCACGGCGCGCTCGCCTATGTCGAATGCATCGGCGACGACGTGCCCTATGGCGAACTGACCTCGTTCCCGCGCGCCGTGCAGGCGAAGGACGACGAAGTCGTCATCTTTGCCTGGGTCGTTTACGAATCCAGGCAGAGCCGCGACGCGGTCATGGCGAAAGTGATGGCCGACGAACGTCTCAAGATGGACTGGTCGACAATGCCCTTCGACGGGAAGCGCATGATCTTCGGCGGCTTCCAGCCATTTATCGAGGTTTGAGCACAGCCGATTCGGTCCTCATCCAGGGCGGAGCAGGAGCGGAGCTCCTGCTTCCCCCTGGAATGACGAGGTTGCGAGGCAGCGGCTAATCTCACAGGCCTGCGATGGCTGAGAGCAAGCGGCCTACCAGTCCAACCCGGCTCTATCCGTTCTGGAGCTTGACGAGCAGCGGCTTCAGCCGCTCCCCATAACGCTTCCACAGGTCGACCGAGCCCTGATACATCGGCTGGCGCACCTGCGCGGCCGACGCCGTGCGCACCGGCCGGTCGGTCTCGTGGAACGCCAGCACCTTGTCGTCCCAAGGCAGGCCGAGATGCGCCATCAGCGCCCGCGTCTGGCCTTCCTGATCGGCGACGAAATCCTCGTAGCGGACGTCGTGGACGACGCCGGGCAGAACTTTGTGCCAATGCGCCATGATATCGGTGTAGAGGTTATGGAAATCGGCGAGCTCGCCGAGATCGTAGCCGTAACGATGGCTGTCGCCGCGGAAATGCACTTTGAAGATCGACAGGCACGTGGCCGCGGCGTCGCGCGCGCAATGCACGATCTTCGCCTTCGGCAGCATCATGTGCAGGAAGCCGACCAGCAGGAAGTTGCCCGGCATCTTGTCGGTGACATGGCGGAAGCCCGGATACCGGGCATGCAGCATGTCGATATAGGCCTGCCCGGCTTCGGCAAAGGCCTTGTCCGGCATGTCGGCTATCCCTGAGGGAAAACCGCCCGGCATGCTCATCGGAAACTGCTTGCCGACGACCGACTTCAGGATGCTGAGCTCGCCCGCGCCAAAGACCTGCGGATGGCTGGCGATGATCTGCTCGACCAGCGTCGTGCCGGAACGCGGCATGCCGACGACGAAGATCGGCGTGTCGTCGGAAATGTCGCTCGGCCTGTGCTTTTCGAAGAAGGCCTTGTCGAAGGCCGACTTCATCGCTTCGAACTCGTCGCGCGTTCTCACCGGGTCGTAGTCGATGCCCTTGCGGCGGATCGCATTGCCCTCGGCGAAATAGTCGAAGGCGCGGCCATAATCCTTCAGATCGTCATTGGCCTTGCCGAGGCCGAAGGAAAGCTGCATGCGCGCAAGGCTGTCCTGCGGCGCCTTGGCGTGCTCGGCCTCCATGCCGGCAAGCTCGGCGTCGCGCTCTGTCTGGCGCTTGACCTGGGTCAGCAGAAGCCAGGCTTTCGCCATCGCCGGAGCGATCGCCACCGCCTGGCGGGCAAGATCGGCGGCCTCGGCGAGCTTGCCCTTCTCCATCAGGGCGACGCCCAGTCCGTAGAGCAGCTCGGCATCCTTGGGCCGGATCGACAGCGACTCGCGGAAGAGCGCAATCGCCTCGTCGAGCCGCCCGGCTTCCTGCAGCGTTTCGGCAAGGCCGATGCGGGCGCGGACATGGAACGGGTTGCGGCCGATCGTGCCGCGATAGATCTCCTCAGCGCCCTCGAACTGGCCGAGCTGCTTCAGCGACGAGCCGAGATTGTCGCGCGCCGCGAGTTGGTCCGGGCGGATGTCCACCGCGCCGCGGAAGAAATCGACGGCGGCGGCAACGCGGCCGAGGTCGCGCATCACCGTGCCCATGTTGTTGAGGAAATCGGCATTTTGGGGCTGCAGCGTGACCGACTGCTCGATGAGGTCCAGCCCTTCCTCGCTACGACCTGTCTGATGCAGGAGGAGCCCGAGGAAATGCAGCGCGGCGGCATGATTAGGCTGCTGCCCCAGCACCTGCCGGTAAAGCGACTCCGCCTCCTGCCGGCGTCCTGCCTGGTGCAGCTGCAGCGCCCGCTGCACATAGGGATCGAGGGGGCTCGCCGATCCTGGCTTGCCGCCCGCGTTTGCCGCTCTTCTCTGATCTCTGTTAATGGGAAACCTGCCGTGTTTGTCCGTCCGCCGGACCTAAGCCAAGCGGGCGGCAGATGCAAGTGTGTGGGCAGCGCTCCGGCGACTTGCCCGCAATACCGCTAGCAAGGCCCGTCGCCGATGATGCGATAGTCCGCCGCGCGGGCCTCGCACGCATTCGGGAAAGTGCGCACCTCGCCGTAGCGTCTGGCGCAGACCGGCGCGTATTCGCGGGTGCAGAAGGTTTGCTCGCCGCCACCGCCGCCATCCCGGCAAGGCCCGTCACGCACGATACGATACCCTGCCCGCTCCGCCAGGCAGGCATTGGCGAAGGTCTGGCGGTCGCCGCCGCGTCTTGCGCAGACCGGTTCGTAGTGCATGGTGCAGAGCTGCGGATGCGGCCTTGGCGGGCGCGGACGCGGTCCTTCGTCGACGACCACCGTACAGGCCGCCAGCAATGCCGACAGTAGCAGGGCGACAAGGCCCTGCTGCGAAACGATTGCCGCAAGAAATCGCATAGGTCCCTCTCCTATCTGGCTCAGGCGCGATCGCGCCAGCTCGCGCAATTCCTCGCCATTTTGGGATCGAACGCAACCCCGGCTTGTGCTTTGCCCGGGGCGAAATTTATCGCCGGTCGGCTTCTCGCACTGGCCCATGCCCGGCTTTTCACTGGCCGATGACCGGTCATGGCGCCGGGTCTATCGATGGCCTCGCGTTGGGCGCGCCGAGGGCCGCCTGCGGTGCTGTCTTGCAACCATCACATTTCCGTGTAATAAATTTGGTGTTCGGGCATTTGCGACCCGGAGAGCGGCACGTTTTGGACGACCTTTCCCCGATAGTGTGAATCTCTGACGGCCCCGTTTTTCGGCGGGGGCTTTGACCATGCGCGAATGCATGACTGCCGAAGCAACACCGGGATCAGCCCAAGGAAGCGGGCGAGCCCACGAGACTGATACGGGTGAAGGAGTTTCCCCCATGGCCCAGACCGGCACCGTAAAGTTCTTCAACGCCACCAAAGGCTTCGGCTTCATCACGCCTGACGGCGGCGCCAAGGACGTGTTCGTCCACATCTCCGCGATCGAGGCCTCCGGCCTGCGTACGCTCGTCGACGGCCAGAAGGTCACCTTCGACGTCGAGCCTGACCGCATGGGCAAGGGTCCGAAGGCGGTCAACCTCCGCGCCGCCTGAGCGGGCGACGCTGCCTGTCCTTCCGCTGATGAACGGCGCGGCAGGATCATGAATCGGCTTCGCAGGAAGCTTGAGTTTTCGAGGGCGCGACGGTTCCGTCGCGCCCTTCTTTGTCCGGCAAATAGTTGTATTGGCAGGCGAAAACTTTCTCTTGCCGATAGCGCTAAAATAAAGGACAAATTTCCTCTCGGGCAATTTGCCGGCCCGAGACTGACTTGATGGGATCAAAGGAGCTTCCCATGCCGCAGACCGGCACCGTCAAATTCTTCAACCATGCCAAGGGCTTCGGCTTCATCACGCCCGACGATGGCGCGAAGGACGTCTTCGTCCATATTTCGGCCGTGCAGGCGTCGGGCCTTCCCGGTCTTGAGGATGGGCAGAAAGTGACATTCGACACCGAGCCCGACAAGCGAGGCAAGGGTCCGAAGGCCGTCAACCTGTCTATCGGCTAAGCCGGCTCAGACAGATCCGACGGAGACTGAGCAGGCGGGGCGCTCCCGCAGAGCTCGGAATTTTGTCGAGCCGCGAAATCGTTCGCGCAGTGCCGTTCAGCCTCCGTTCAGCCACGGTCTTCTATTAACCCCTGCTAAAGCCGACCCGCATCCCCTGAAATACGCGGGCCGGCGCGAAGGAGACCGAAAATGAACCGAATTCTCAAGACCGCCATTGTGACCGCCGGCGTCGCCGCGACCACTTTGGCCACCTTCTCGGCGGCAAATGCTGATGATTGGCGCTGGCGTCGTCATCATCACAATGGCGGCGACGCCCTTGCCGCGGGCGTTGTCGGCCTGGCGGCGGGCGCCCTGATCGGTAGTGCGCTCAGCAACCCGGGGCCGAGATACTACGACCCAGCCTATGATGACGGCTATTATGTCGACCGGCCCGTTCGCCGCTACTATGTACAGCCGCGCGTCGTCTATGCCGACCGCTATGCCGAGCCGTGGACCCGCGAATGGTACGAGTATTGCTCCGACCGCTACCGCACCTTCAACTCGCGTACCGGCACATTCACCGGCAACGATGGCGAACAGCATTTCTGTGTTGCCAACTAAGACTTAGGTTTCCAGTCCAGGCAAAAGCGCCGCCCTCGAGCGGCGCTTTTTTCTTTGCGCAGAGGATCAGGCCAGGAAGGGATTCGTCCGGCGCTCCTCGCCGAAGCGGCCGCCCGGACCATGACCGCAGATGAAGCCGATATCGTCTCCGAGCGGCAGCAGCTTGTCTTTGATCGAGGTGATCAGCGCGGCGTGATCGCCGCCTGGCAGATCGGTGCGGCCGATAGAGCCGCGAAACAGCACGTCGCCGACATGGGCGAATTTGGCCGCGCGGTTGTAGTAGACGACATGGCCCGGCGCGTGCCCCGGACAATGCAGCACCTCGAACACATGCTCTCCGAACGAGACCGTGTCGCCTTCGCTGAGAAAACGGTCCGGAATGCAATTGCGCACCGGATCGGTAAGGCCGAAGCGCTTGGCCTGGGTCTCGAGATTGGCAAGCAGCGGCCGATCGGCCTCGTGCGGGCCGATGATGTCGATGCCGAGTGCATCCTTCAGATCCATCGCGCCGCCGGCATGATCGATATGGCCGTGAGTGATCCAGATCGCCTTCGCCCTGATCGCGTTGTCCTTAAGCACTGCCACTATCTTGTCGACGTCGCCGCCGGGATCGACGACGACACCTTGTTTGTCGTCCATGTCGAAGAGAATGGTGCAATTCTGCTGGAAGGGCGTGACCGGCACGATGCCGGCATTGAGCTGACCCATGGCTTTCCTTTCGAGGTGTTGCCCTGATGTAGAGGGCACAGCCGACTGCGTCCACCGGTGATCCCTCTAAAAGAAATGGGCGGCCACAGCCGTCCATGGGAAGCCTGAAATTCTGCCAAGCCTATTCTTCATCACGGTCATGACCGCGCGCATGATGTCGGTGAGGATGGCGCCGGCGCCGACGATGATGCTTTGTATGCCCATCGCCCTGCCAGTCCCACCGGCTGCTCCGCTGCCGTCGCCGGATCGCCCGCACCCATGAGACGCCGAATTGCTGCGCAGGCGCCTAAATAAAAGGGGCGGCCCGAAACCGCCCCGTTGCACAAAAAGGCTGTGACTATCGCTATTCTGCGGCGATGGCGTGCTTTGGCTGCACCGCGGCAGAATAGTCGTTCATCAACGTCTTGGCGATCTCGCCGACCTCGAATCGGTACGGGCCGATTTCCGAGACCGGCGTGACTTCCGCGGCCGTGCCGGTAAGGAAGCACTGCTCAAAGCCATCGAGCTCTTCGGGCATGATGGCGCGCTCGATCACCTCGAAGCCGCGGTCCTTGGCCAGGCCGATGACGGTGCGGCGGGTGATGCCGTCGAGGAAGCAGTCGGGCGTCGGAGTGTGGATTTTGCCGTCCTTGACGAAGAAGATGTTGGCGCCGGTGGCTTCCGCCACCTGGCCGCGCCAGTCGAGCATCATGGCGTCGGCGTAGCCCTTGGCCTCGGCGGCGTGCTTGGAAAGCGTGCAGATCATGTAGAGGCCGGCAGCCTTGGACTTGGATGGCGCGGTGCGCGGGTCGGGCCGGCGCCATTCGGCGACGTCGAGGCGGATGCCCTTCAGCTTCTGCGCCGGGTCGAAATAGCTCGGCCACTGCCAGATGGCGATGGCGCAGTTGATGCGGTTGTTCTGCGCCGAAACACCCATCTGCTCGCTGCCGCGCCAGGCAATCGGACGCACATAGGCGTCCTTGAAACCTTGCTTCTTCAGAAGCGTGCGGCAAGCCTCGTCGATCTCGCCGACCGAGTAGGGAATCTTGAAGCCGAGCAGGCGCGCCGATTCATGCAGGCGCTCATTGTGCTCGGTGAGCTTGAATATCTGGCCGCCATAGGCGCGCTCGCCCTCGAAGACGGCGCTGGCATAGTGCAGGCCATGGGTCAGCACGTGGATCTTGGCCTCGCCCCATTTGACGAACTCCCCGTTCATCCAGATGAAGCCGTCCAGTTGATCGAAGGGAACGGATGCCATGGAAACCTCCCGCGGGCGGGCGCCCGCCAATCGTTGTGTCATACGGCCTTTCGTATCGGCCCCGCCACTGGGTCCGAAACCGCCGGCCTGTGTCTGGAAGCGTAGGCGGATATTCAATCCCTGGCAAACTTAGGAAGTTCCGGAAAAACGGCTTCCGCTTGCCTTTTCGTTCGCAATCCGCCGAAAAGCTTGTCAAAAATTATCATTTGCGGGAAATTACGTCAACAGTACTGACGTAATTCCCCGCTGGCATGGAGAAATGATGACGGATCGAAGCCCCGCAGCCGGAAAACCGATCAGGACGGCGATCACCGACGAGGACGGCATCGACTTTGCCATCATCGAGCTGTTTTTCTTCGCCTATCGCGACTTCACCTCCGATCCCGACCAGATCCTTGCCGATTACGGCTTCGGCCGTGCCCATCACCGCGTCCTGCATTTCGTCAACCGCAGGCCCGGACTGACGGTCGCCGAGCTGCTCGATGTGCTGAAGATCACCAAGCAGAGCCTGGCGCGGGTGTTGAAGCAGCTGATCGACACGGACCATATTGTCCAGGTGCAAGGGTTGCGCGACCGCCGGCAGCGCGAGCTCTATCCGACTGCCAAAGGCCGCGCGCTGGCACTGGCGCTGGCACGGCCACAGTCGCGCCGCATCCGTGCTGCATTGGAGGATTCCGGGACCGCCGAGCGCGCCTCGATCGAGAGATTCCTCGAGGCGATGGTCAATCCGGAACTTAGAGCGCAGATCGACATTGTGCCTGCGCAAACATCGGGGAAGAAAAATGGAGACCACTGAGAAGGTTGATCATCCGGCAGCGCCCGGCGATGATGCGCCGCATCTGCTGGTGGTCGACGACGACACCCGCATTCGCAATCTGCTCAAGCAATATTTGTCCGAGAACGGTTTTCGGGTCACCGTCGCCGGCAACTCCGGCGAGGCCCGGCGCAAGCTCGCGGGGCTGAACTTCGACCTGCTCGTGCTTGACGTCATGATGCCCGGCGAAACCGGCGTCGACCTCACCAAGGCGCTGCGGGCCGAGAAGAACGTGCCGATCCTGATGCTTACGGCGCTGTCGGAAACCGACAGCCGTATCACCGGGCTCGAGGCCGGCGCTGACGACTATCTGCCGAAGCCCTTCGATCCGCGCGAGCTCATCCTGCGCATCAACAACATCCTGCGCCGCGGCGGCCCGGCGGCGACGCCGAAAGTCGAGCAGCTCGTCTTCGGCCCCTACACGTTCCAGATCGCCAAGCGCGAACTGAAGCGTGGCGGCGAGGCGCTGAAGCTGACCGACCGCGAGCAGGAAATCCTGGCGATCTTCGCCGCCCGGGCGGGCGAAACCATACCGCGGCACGAGCTCGTCGGCGACGAATCGGATGTCGGCGAGCGGACCATCGATGTCCAGATCAACCGGCTGCGCCGCAAGATCGAGCGCGATCCGTCAAATCCGGTGTGGCTGCAGACCGTGCGCGGTATTGGGTATCGGCTCAGCGTGGAATAACATGCTCGCAGACGGCCTTGGCTGAATGGCCGTCTACGAGCGGAAGGGCGAATGGCGACCACGCAACTGGAAAAGCCCAAGACCGGGAGCCTCGGCGATCTCGCTTTGCGCACGCTGAGGGCGATGCCGCGCGCCTGGAACCGGTTCTGGCGCCTGGTCGCGCTCTACATGCCGAAGCGGCTTTATGCCCGCTCCCTGATCATCGTCATCGCGCCGATGATCCTTTTGCAGTCGGTCGTTGCCTTCGTCTTCATGGAGCGCCACTGGCAGACAGTTACCCAACGCCTGTCGCAGGCGACGAT
This sequence comes from Mesorhizobium sp. M1A.F.Ca.IN.020.03.2.1, assembly GCF_004023205.1. NCBI lineage: Bacteria > Pseudomonadati > Pseudomonadota > Alphaproteobacteria > Hyphomicrobiales > Phyllobacteriaceae > Mesorhizobium > Mesorhizobium sp. M1A.F.Ca.IN.020.03.2.1. The sequence continues at coordinate 26,066 of NZ_RZSV01000064.1, forward strand.
CGCAGACATCGCTGCCATCATCGACATGATGGAGACCTATCCCCACGACGCCGATTACGCCAACATCATCCGCATCGCCCAAGACCGCATGCAGCTGAAAGTGGATCTGCTGCCGCCCGATCCCCTGCCGGCCCCCGGGCCGAAGCCGTTCTTCTCAATCCTCGAC